>CAZIAU010000161.1:0-6652 GCA_964536755.1 uncultured Bacteroides sp.
CAGTCAACGATTCGTAGACGGGATATTCGAAATCAGGATAAAAGATAATCCTTTTTCCGGGTCAGAATGCCCGCCACCTCCCTGTGCAGGAGATTCCCTTTGTGCTCCAGATGTTCCCTGTTTCTCCTTATAAAAGCAGATGTCAGATGTTCCAGTTCACCCCTGTAGCGTTCGAGGGCAGACAGCCTGACAGTAACTATCTGCTTTACGACGACTGCAAGTTTGTCATAGAGGGCAGACAGTGTGAATTCAAAAGCCAGCAACTGATCGATCAGGAATTCAGCAACTGCGGTCGGTGTTTTAAGTCCGCGCGCAGCCACCATATCCACCACCGATTCATCCCTTTCATGACCGATCCCGGTGAGGATGGGCACCGGGAACTGAGTTATATAATAGGAAAGATCATAATCGTTAAATGGTTCCAGATCGGAACGCGAACCTCCGCCCCTGATAAGCACAACCACATCGAACGGTTGCGATGATTCAAATACCCGGTCAAGGGCACCTGTTATGGACCGGGTGGTTTCACTGCCCTGCATTACTGCAGGAAAGAGAGTGGTTTCAAAACGGAAGCCCTGGTTATTGTTCATGATCGATTTCATGAAATCGCCATAACCGGCGGCAGTGTCTGATGAAATCACAGCGATGCGCTGGGGCACCCGGGGAAAGGGGAGTTCCCGGTTCATATCCATCACACCGTCCGATCGTAATTTATTGATTACCTCCTGCTTCTTCCGAGCCAGGTCACCCAGTGTGTATGCCGGATCAATATCGCTGATATTCAGGCTGAATCCAAAAAGGGAATGAAACTCTACCGAAACCCTGCACATGAGTTTGATCCCGCTTTTAAGCGCTGTTCCGGTAGCGGATTCAAAATATGGTCTGAGCATGCTGTACTTTGAAGCCCAGATGGTTCCCCTGGCCCTGGCAAGGATAGACTCGTTCTCGCTGCTCTTTTCAATAAGTTCCAGATAGCAGTGACCGCTGCGGTTGACATGTAGTTCAAGGATCTCAGCCACTATCCAGAAGGAACCTGGAAAAGCTGAATCCAGCACATTCCCCACTTTCTGGAGGAGTTCCGATAAGGGGATGGATCCTTCGTGCATTATTCTTTAATTAGCCGGGTTCGGTAAATTCCCTGTTCTGTCTTCAACTCCAGAATGAACATTCCTTCCCCGAGTGAGGCAGGCAGGGTTACCTCCCCCGGTACCGATACCTCCATGGAGCATATTATCCTTCCTCTCATATCAAGAAAACGGAGCGGGCAGAGGCCTGAATAGCTTTCAGGTATGCGGACCAGGATACGGTACCTGGCAGGATTTGGAAAGATCTCCAGCTCGCCCGGGTCATAGATTGCCGGTACGCTGTTTTCGCTCCAGTATGCCAGGGCGAAATTTGGGATCCCGTATCCGTACTCCGGACCGGGATCCTCTATCCTGTCGCTGCTTTCCCGCACCAGCCGGATTAGCTGTTTTGCAGGAATCCCGGGGAAAGCCTGCCATAAGCAGGCCACCGAGCCTGTAATGAGCGGTGACGAATAGGAGGTCCCGTAACCGCGTGTCGGATCCCCCGAACTTCCCTGTATTCCTGTTAAATATCCCATGGCGGCCACATCGGGTTTTATCCTGCCATCGGACGAAGGACCCCTTGAGCTGAATGCGGCAATAGTGTTGGTGCTGTCCACGGCTCCTACCGCCAGGATGTCAAATGCATCGGATGGAGCAGTCAGATAGTGCCAGGGTTTATTCCCTTCATTGCCCGCGCTGTTGCATAATATCATGCCCTTGGAAGCGGTCATTGATGCAGCCCTGGAGATAAAGGTGGTCTTTCCGTCCATATCATCATAGGTGTAATCGAATTCAGTACTGTCAAAATCCGAATATCCCAGGGAGGTATTGATCACATCACAACCCAGGCTGTCCACATACTCGGCTGCTTCGATCCACGCTATCTCCTCCAGCTTCGTTTCGGGGACCGGGTCCTCTGTCATGCATAATTGGTAGCTTGCATGCGGAGCCGTTCCCACCATATTACCATTCCATTCGGCCCCGATAATGGAAAGTACCTTCATTCCATGGTCGGACTGCTGGCGGAAAAGGGAATCATCATTAACAAAGTTTCTTGTACCAAGAATTCTTCCCCCGGCAATCATGGTCTCAAAGGAGGGCAGGCTGTCCACATTGCGGAACCCGGCATCCAGCACCGCGATCCAGACTCCTTTTCCCGTATAACCTTTCTCGTGTAAAATATCCATATCCAGCATATGAACCTGCTCTGAAGCCACCCCGTAACTGTAAGAGGGGGAAGAGGAAAGCGGCAGTTCAAATCTTGATCCGGATGGTACGGGAAGATCGAAGATCTCTTCTTTTGAGGGTTCCCAAGGAACTGTATCGGTAAACGGCTTTTCCAGTACCTCTCTGTAGAGGGAGTCAGTGGTGTTTACCATCACCACGCCATTGAGCCACCTTGAAATGTGCCTGATGCCTGCTCCCATATCCCTGAGTTCGCTCACATATGCTGAAGTGACAGGTTCATCGGTCCGATCTATGTTGAGCCCCTGCCACGCCCTCCGGTCAATGGAACGTTCAGAGAGGAATTTTTCCGGTTCACTTATATCATAACCGTTCCCGGTCTTATCTGTAAAATATACCCAGTAAACACTGTCGGCAATCTGTTGTGCCGATGCCATCACTGTTATCATTAATAACAGCGCTGTCAATCCCCGTTTCATGCTGAGATATTCCAAATTGTATTACTCCAGATATTCTTCGTCACCGGGCCCCTGCCGTGTGATATGGAAATAAGCAGAATCCTGAAGGAATTCCAGGTATTTATCCATATCCACCGGCTGACCGTTCTGATATTCCATTGAAAATGATTCCGTTCCTTCCTCACTGTAATATTTCCATATACCATGACTCACGTCATTCAGGAATGTGCCGCTGATCTTTATGGTACTGTCAGGGAAAAATACATGGTAGAGACCGTTCAGCTTATCATCCCTGTATGAGCTTTCCAGCCTGAGAGAACCATCTTCATAATATTGCTTCCATGGTCCGTCTTTTTTATTCTCCACCCAGTTCACCTCCTCAGAAACTGATCCCCCCGGATAAAAACTTTTTGCAACTCCATGTACATTTCCCTTTTTGTAGGGCTCTGTCAACCTGACGGTGCCGTCATATTCAGAATAGTATGTCCAGACCGAATCCTTGACCTTATTCACATACCATCCTTCTGCAGCCGGCTTTCCGCTTTTATAAAGCAGGGTGGTGTAACTCCTCTCCTCAATGGAATCGAACATCATCCGGGCCCTGACGGCACCATTCTCATAATACCTGACCATCATGCCGACAGGTTTACCCTCCACAAAATATCCTTCATAAAGAGTCTTTCCATCGGGGTATTCTGCCCTCCATGGCCCACTCTTCCGGCCAAGGTCATCCAGCTGGTTCTGTCCGAGGGTGGTTCCTGAAAAGAGTATCAGGACCGGGATCGCAATCACAATTATAACGGGCTTCATTCTTTCATCTGTTATCGGCTCACCTGTTGCAGTGATGCATTTTAAGGGAGCGTTATTCAACACACAATCCGTAAACCTTCAAATATAGAAAAGAAAAAGCTGTCCACCTCGGGCAGACAGCTTTTCATGAACCGTGTTACGGTGATTATATATCTATTTTACTTCTTCAAAGTCAACATCCGTCACTTCATCGTCATTACCCTTCTTCGATGTAGCTCCCTGGGAATCATCCTCCCCGGCTTGACCCGGTTCACCTCCCGGCTGACCGGCACCTCCTTCGGCCTGCTGGGCATTATAGATATCCTGCGAAGCAGCCTGCCATGCAGTGTTCAACGCCTCCATTGACTTATCAATGGCTTCCATATCTTCAGATTTATGAGCTTCTTTCAGCCTGGTCAGTGCTTCTTCAATAGGAGCTTTTTTCTCAGCAGGTATCTTATCTCCAAACTCTTTTAACTGCTTCTCGGTCTGGAACACCAGGCTGTCAGCATTATTCAGTTTCTCGATACGTTCCTTTGCAATCCTGTCGGCTTCCTCGTTCTCCCGGGCCTCTTTCTTCATCTTCTCAATCTCTGAATCTGAAAGTCCGGAAGAAGCTTCAATACGAATGCTCTGTTCTTTCCCGGTTCCCTTGTCTTTCGCTGAAACGTTAAGGATACCGTTGGCATCTATATCGAAGGTTACCTCGATCTGAGGAATTCCGCGTGGTGATGGCGGGATCCCGTCAAGATGGAAGCGGCCGATGGTCTTGTTATCCTTGGCCATGGCCCTTTCTCCCTGCAGCACATGGATCTCAACAGAAGGTTGATTATCGGCAGCGGTGGTAAAGGTCTGGGTTTTCTTGGTCGGAATGGTGGTATTGGCTTCGATGAGCTTCGTATTCACGCTTCCCATGGTCTCAATACCCAGTGAAAGAGGGGTCACATCCAGCAACAACACATCTTTCACTTCACCGGTAAGGACACCTCCCTGTATGGCAGCTCCCACAGCTACCACCTCATCGGGATTTACACCTTTTGAAGGTGCTTTACCAAAGAAATCCTGAACCACTTTCTGTATAGCCGGTATACGGGTGGATCCTCCAACCAGGATGACTTCATTAATATCGTTCTGACTCAGGCCTGAATCTTTCAGTGCCTTTCTGCATGGCTCAACGGTGGATTGGATCAATTTGTCAGCCAGGTTCTCGAATTTGGCCCTTGTAAGGGTCTTAACCAGGTGTTTTGGAATCCCGTCCACCGGCATAATGTAAGGCAGGTTTATTTCTGTCTGCGTGGAACTTGACAACTCTATCTTAGCTTTCTCTGCAGCCTCTTTCAGCCTCTGAAGCGCCATGGGATCCTTACTGAGGTCAAGCCCTTCGTCTTTTTTAAATTCCTCCACAAGCCAGTCAATGACAACCTGGTCAATATCGTCGCCTCCAAGGTGTGTGTCACCGTTGGTGGACTTCACTTCGAAAACCCCGTCACCCAGCTCGAGGATTGAGATATCAAATGTACCTCCCCCCAGGTCGAATACGGCAATTTTGAGGTCAGTGGTCTTTTTATCAAGACCATAAGCCAGTGATGCAGCTGTTGGTTCATTGATGATCCTTTTTACCTGCAATCCTGCAATCTCACCGGCCTCTTTAGTGGCCTGGCGCTGAGAGTCGCTAAAATATGCCGGAACAGTAATTACTGCATCTGTCACTTCCTGCCCCAGGTAGTCCTCGGCAGTTTTTTTCATCTTCTGAAGCACCATAGCAGAGATCTCCTGAGGAGAAAACTTTCTGTCGTCGATCTGAACACGGGGAGTGTTATTTTCACCCTTGACAACTTTATATGTAACTCTTCCAATCTCTTTATTTACCCGTTCATAGGTTTCACCCATAAAACGTTTTATAGAGGAAACTGTTTTTGTGGGATTGGTTATGGCCTGTCTTTTGGCCGGATCTCCTACTTTTCTTTCTCCGCCCTCTACAAATGCAACCATGGAAGGGGTTGTACGCTTACCTTCGCTGTTTGGTATCACAACCGGCTCATTGCCTTCCATTACGGCCACACACGAATTGGTGGTTCCAAGGTCTATTCCAATTATCTTACTCATAATTATTGCTTATTTTTAATTTTCTATTTCTTCCTAACTCTTCCTAACTACTAACTAATAACCACTAACTATTCACAACTAACTCTTCTTATCAGAATTTGTGCCATCTTCCTAAAATTATCGCCTGATGCTAATCTGACACAAAAAGTGGCAACTTTTCCAGGGATCCATGTCAGGTTTACTGACAAATTGACTGCTAAAAGGATTTTTATTATAAACTTTGCAGCAAATCTTAATACAATATCATGTCCCTGCATAAAAATGTAAAACGAGTGACCACCCATGTTCTTCATGCCATGAAACTGAAGGGTGAAAAGATTGCCATGTTAACGGCCTATGACTACTCCTTTGCCCGCCTGCTGGACCAGGCCGGAATTGATGTAATACTTGTGGGTGACTCGGCCTCAAATGTTATGGCTGGCTTCGAGACCACACTGCCCATAACACTGAATAACATGATCTACCACGCTGCTTCAGTGGTACGGGCCACAAGCCGGGCCCTGGTTGTAGTTGACCTGCCTTTCGGAACCTATCAGGGAAATTCAAAGGAAGCACTGGCTTCGGCTATCAGGATAATGAAGGAAACAGGTGCCAGCGGAATAAAGCTGGAAGGCGGGGTAGAGGTCAGGGAATCAGTTGAAAGGATCCTTTCGGCAGGGATTCCTGTGATGGGACACCTGGGACTTACCCCCCAGGCCATACATAAGTTTGGAACATATGTGGTTCGTGCAACCGAAAAGGAGGAGGCGGATAAACTTAAATCTGATGCAGAACTCCTTGCCAGAACCGGATGTTTTGGTATTGTGCTTGAGAAGATCCCCGCCAGGCTTGCAGGTGAGGTGACTGCAGCCATCAATATTCCCACAATCGGTATTGGAGCCGGTCCGCAGGTAGATGGCCAGGTACTGGTTCTCCATGATATGCTGGGTATAACCCAGGAGTTCTCACCAAGGTTCCTCCGTCGTTATCATAATCTGCAGATGGAAATTAAGGGGGCGGTACAGAATTACATCGAGGATGTAAGGTCGGGGAGCTTCCCTAATGAAA
>CAZIAU010000162.1:0-6254 GCA_964536755.1 uncultured Bacteroides sp.
ATGCTGCCATCCTGGAAGCCCAGATCCTTATGCTGGCTTCGCACAATATCCTGAATCCTGCAAATGGTGCCCCTATCGCGGTACCTTCACAGGACATGGTTCTCGGACTTTATTACATTACAAAGGCGAGGAAAAGCGTACAGGGCGAACCGGTAAAAGGCGAAGGGATGACATTCTATTCACCGGAAGAGGTAACAATTGCTTACAATGAGAAGAGGGCCGATCTTCACTCGATAATTAAGGTAAGGATCCCCAAACCCGGAGGCGAGAAGGGTGAAACCGAACTGATTGAGACTACTGTGGGCCGTGTTCTTTTCAATGAATTTGTACCCAAGGAGATCGGTTACATCAATGAACTTCTGACCAAGAAATCACTTCGTGATATCATCGGTAGAGTACTTAAAGTTACCGGGACAGCAAAAACGGCCAAATTCCTGGATGATATAAAGTCACTTGGCTATGGTATGGCCTTCAAAGGAGGGCTCTCCTTTAACCTGGATGACGTGATTATTCCAACTGAAAAAGAGACATTCGTTGTAGATGGTTACAACCAGGTGGATGATGTAGTGGCAAGTTACAATATGGGTGTTATCACAAATAATGAGAGGTATAACCAGATCATTGATGTCTGGACTCATACCAATGCAAGGTTAACACAGACCCTGATGAAGCAGTTAAGTTCAGATAAGCAGGGGTTCAACCCGGTCTATATGATGCTCGATTCTGGTGCAAGGGGGTCCAAAGAGCAGATCCGCCAGCTTTCGGGTATGCGGGGCCTCATGGCCAAACCGCAGAAGTCGGGATCCTCAGGATCGGAAATTATCGAAAACCCGATCCTTTCCAACTTTAAGGAGGGATTATCTGTGCTTGAATATTTTATCTCCACCCACGGTGCCCGTAAGGGTCTTGCCGATACGGCGCTTAAAACTGCCGATGCAGGTTATCTTACACGTCGCCTTGTGGATGTATCACAGGATGTTATTATCCAGGAACCCGACTGTGGAACCCTGCGCGGACTTGTGGCCTCTGCCATTAAAAAGAATGAAGAGGTGGTGGAGACACTCTATGAAAGGATACTGGGACGTACCACCGTTCATGATGTTTATCATCCCCTGACAGGAGATCTGATCATTGCCTCCGGGGAAGAGATTACAGAGGACCGTGCTCTGATCATTGAAGAATCACCCATTGAGCAGGTTGAGATCCGGTCGGTACTGACCTGTGAATCAAAGAAGGGAGTTTGTGCCAAATGCTACGGGCGTAACCTGGCCAATGGAAAGATGGTCCAGATGGGAGAAGCTACCGGCGTGATCGCTGCACAATCCATCGGTGAACCGGGGACACAGCTTACATTACGGACTTTCCACGTTGGGGGTACTGCCTCAAACATTACATCAGAATCCAATGTGATCTCCAAGTATGATGGTATTGCTGAAATTGAAGAGTTACGGACCGTTCCATCTGTTGATCCGGATACGGGAAAGAAACTGGAAATTGTGATAGGGCGCCTGGCAGAACTAAGAGTGCTTGATACCAATACCGGTATTGCACTCACCACCCATACAATCCCCTATGGATCAAAACTCTATACCAAGGATGGGGCCAAGGTGAAAAAGGGAGATCTAATATGTGAATGGGATCCTTATAACGCACTTATAATTAGCGAAGTAGCCGGTAAAGTAAGCTTTGACAATGTTATCGAAGGTATTACTTACCGGGAGGAATCTGACGAACAGACCGGGTTCAAGGAGAAAGTGATCGTGGAGAGCAGGGACCGGTCCAAGAATCCTTTGATTTCCATTCTGGATAAAAAGGGCAACCTGGTTAAATACTATAACCTGCCCGTTGGTGCTCATATCGCAGTGAATGAGAACGATGAGGTGAAGGCCGGTGAGATCCTGGTGAAGATACCCAGGGCTGTCGGGAAGTCGGGTGATATTACGGGTGGACTGCCGAGGGTAACGGAACTGTTTGAAGCGAGGAACCCATCCAATCCGGCAGTTGTATCTGAAATTGACGGAGAGGTTGAGTTTGGTAAGATCAAGCGTGGAAACCGTGAAATTATCATAACATCCAAGGCGGGTGAGGTGAAAAAATATCTTGTTCCTCTTTCCAAACAGATCCTGGTTCAGGAGAACGATTATGTCAGGGCAGGTACGCCTCTCTCAGACGGTGCCATTACTCCTGCCGACATTCTGGCTATAAAAGGTCCCACAAAAGTTCAGGAATATATAGTGAATGAGGTTCAGGAAGTATACCGGATGCAGGGTGTGAAGATCAATGATAAGCATTTTGAGATTATCGTACGACAGATGATGCGCAAAGTTGAAATAGTTGATCCGGGCGATACAAAATTTCTTGAGAAACAGGTAGTTGACAAATGGGAATTCATGGATGAAAACGATTGGATCTACGGGAAGAGAGTAGTTGTTGATCCCGGTGATTCGACGGAATACAAATCCGGACAGATAATTACTGCCCGAAAACTCAGGGATGATAATTCTGTATTGAAAAGAAAGGACCTTAAAACCATAGAATCCAGGGATGCTGTACCTGCTACTTCTTCCCAGGTACTTCAGGGTATCACCAAGGCTGCACTGCAGACGAACAGTTTCATCTCAGCTGCATCTTTCCAGGAAACCACCAAGGTTCTGAATGAAGCCGCCATCTTTGGTAAAGTGGATATTCTGGATGGACTGAAGGAGAATGTAATTGTGGGACATCAGATCCCTGCCGGAACCGGTGCAAGGGTATATAACAACCTGGTAGTGGGTTCGCGCGAGGAATATGAAAGGCTCACCGCGGGTCATTCTGAGAATGAAAGTTCAACTGAGGAAGAGGTTTCTGAACCTGTCAAGGACTAAATCAATCTATTATGGATGATAAAACCAAAAAGAATCAGATCAATATTGAATTGAAAGAGGATGTGGCTCAGGGAACCTATTCGAACCTGGCCATTATAACCCACTCTTCTTCGGAATTTGTTCTCGATTTTGTTAGGATTGTGCCGGGGATTCCCAAGGCAGAGGTTAAATCCAGGATCATACTTACCCCGGAGCATGCCAAACGCCTTTTGCATGCTCTTAAGGACAATATTGAGAAATTCGAGAAAATGCACGGACCTGTGAAGAACATTGAATCTGCCGGCAGTCCGGTGATGCCGATCAACTTCGGAGGACCTGCAGGGCAGGCTTAGTTCCGTACTTTTTCATTAATCGTATATAGCCATTCGGAGTGCATTACCGGGTGGCTTTTTTGTATTGATTTTAGATAACCATATCTTTGTTTCGCTTTTTTAGAATTCTTTTATATTTGTCACGTCAAAAAAAACTGTTGAAATGCGTATTCTAGTTTGTATCAGTAATGTTCCCGATACCACCACCAAGGTGAAATTTTCGAACGATAATACAACCCTTGATGAAAGCAGTATTCAGTGGATCATTAATCCGTGGGATGAGCTTGCGTTAACCAGGGCCATGGAGCTAAAAGAGGATGGTTCCAATCCTGTTTCCAATGTGACAGTCGTAACTGTTGGACCTGCAGCTGCAGAACCGACACTCAGAAAGGCTCTTGCCATTGGAGCTGATGATGCCATCCGTGTGGATGCAGAACCGGGAGATGCTTATAATGTGGCTACACAACTGGCTGAGGTTGTGAAAAAAGGCGAATATGATATAATCCTCTGTGGAATTGAATCCAGTGATTATAACGGTTCTGCCGTAGGTGGAATGTTATCGGAGATGCTTGAGGTGCCCTCAATTTCAGCCATATCTTCCCTGAGAATTGAAAATGGAGAGATCCGGATTACAAGGGATATAGATGGAGGAAAGGAAGAGGTGACGGTAGCGGCTCCTTTTGTGGGCGTTGTGCAGAAGGGAATTGCAAAGGAACCAAGGATAGCCGCCATGCGGGGGATCATGATGGCCCGCAAAAAGCCATTACAGGTTGTGCCCGCAGTGAATGCCGAATCTCTTACCAGCTATGAAGAGTTTATGATGCCCGAACCCAAGGCGCCATGCAGGATGGTGGAGGCGGACAACGTTAAGGAACTAGTGAACCTCCTGCAAAATGAAGCAAAAATAATTTAGTGCACAGTGCACAGTGGATAGTGCATAGTATGAAACTAACTCTAACCATTAACTAATAACCATTAACCTATTCTACATGTCAGTTTTAGTTTACACAGAAAATTGGGACGGTAAATTCAAGAAACTCTCTTTTGAACTGGTTTCCTATGCCAGCAGTCTGGCCAGCCAGGTTGGAGGCAGTGTTACCGCTCTTTCAGTTGGCAAAGTGGCGCAGGATGAATTGTCCAAACTTGGCTCCTATGGTGCATCTACCATCCTGAATGTGGAGAGTGCTCCGGCCGGACTGGATAACCAGGTCTATTCCGCCATCATTGCTGCAGCCATGGAAAAGAGCGGATCGAAGATCCTGGTTCTTTCGCACAACAATACCGGGAAAGCGATTGCTCCAAGGTTGTCCGTCAGGCTTAAAGCAGGCCTGGCAGCAGGTGTAACTTCACTTCCCGAATCCACGGATCCGCTGGTGGTGCGTAAAAAAGTTTTCAGTGGTAAGGCTTTTGCCAGGGTGAAGATCCTTTCTGGTTCAGCTATTTTGACCCTGGCACAGAATTCTTTTGAAATTTCTGAGACAGGCGGAGATGCTGCCGTTGAAGTGTTTGATCCCGGAGTTAATGTGGCCGTAGCTAAAACCATCGTTAAAGATGTGCAGAAGCAGGAAGGTAAATTGTTACTTACTGATGCGGAAGTGGTTGTATCCGGCGGACGCGGAATGAAGTCACCGGATAACTGGGGGCCGATTGAAGAGCTGGCCGAGGTACTGGGTGCAGCAACTGCCTGCTCCAGGCCCGTATCTGATGAAGGATGGCGTCCGCACGAAGAACATACGGGCCAGACCGGCAAAATCATAGCCCCTAACCTCTATCTTGCTTTTGGTATTTCAGGTGCCATTCAGCATCTGGCAGGTGTGAGTTCATCCAAATGTATTGTGGCGGTGAATACCGATAAGGATGCACCGATATTTGAGGCGGCAGATTATGGCATTGTAGGAGATGCAATGAAGGTTCTCCCGGAACTGATTACCGAGATAAAAGCCGCAAGGGCACAGTAATTCCAATACAAACCACATGTCGAAACAGATAATCTTTCTGATTGTATTACTGGTCACCCTGCTGGTTTTTGCCTATACTACGCGCAGGTACGTCGGTTTTTTCAGGATCACCAGGGGAGGTTTCCCAATAAGACAGATTGGCCGCAGGATAGCTGTAATGATGAAAGTGGCCATTGGCCAGACCAAGATCTTCAGAAGACCTGTTATGGGTTTGATGCATGCACTTGTATTCTGGGGATTTTGTGTGATCCTTATCGGCAGCATAGAGATGGTAATCGATGGTCTGGCAGGAACTGAAAGGGCGCTCTCTGTTCTGGGTATAGTGTACAAAATAATAATAGCCTCAGGAGATATATTCGCATTGATCATTGCCGTGGCCATTATCCTGTTCCTGGGTCGCAGGCTTTTTCTGAACGTGAAGCGGTTTTCGGGAATAGAGATGAAGCATATTTCCCACCTGGATGCCAATATAGCCCTTACGCTGATCCTGCTGCTTATGATATCCCTGCTGGGAATGAATACTTTTTATCTGAATGCTGCAGCTCTGGAAGGGCATGATACAGCAGGTGCCTTCCCGGTAAGTCACCTGCTGGCAACCCGGATCGATGCCGGGGACAGGTCAGGAATGCTGTACCAGCTAAACTGGTGGATCCATATTGGGCTCATCTTTGTATTTGCCAATTATCTTCCATATTCCAAACACTTTCATGTGTTTATGTCCGTCCCCAATGTATTCCTGAGCCGGCTGGAACCTCTGGGTAAGCTGGATACCATGGAGAGTATCACAAGAGAGGTAAGGATCATGATGGATCCTGACCAGGCTTTTGCCTCTCCGCCCGCAGGAGAAGATGCTGAAGTGGAAACACCCGAACGATTTGGAATACTGGATATTGAAGATGTTAGCTGGAAGAGTTATCTGGACTCTCTGTCCTGCACCGAATGTGGCCGTTGCACATCCGTTTGCCCGGCCAATATCACCGGCAAAAAGCTATCACCCAGAAAGATCGTTATGGATGTCAGGGCAAGAATGAAAGAAAAGGGTCACGGGATACTGAAAAACGGAGCTGAGTATTCCGATGAGAAGTCCCTGATCAGGGATTATGTTTCGGAAGAAGAGTTGT
>CAZIAU010000162.1:6264-6648 GCA_964536755.1 uncultured Bacteroides sp.
GCATGCACTCTGTGCAATGCATGTGCACAGGAGTGCCCCATCAATATAAATCAGCCTGCCATGATCATAGGGATGAGGAGATACCTGGTTATGGAGGAGTCAGCTGCCCCGGGAGAACTGAACTCCATTTTCTCAAACATTGAGAATAATGGCGCACCCTGGCAATTCTCACAGGAGGACCGTATGCTCTGGGCCGAAGAGATATTGGTAAATGATAACAGCCAGTAGGTATGGAAACGAAGCAGAGAAGAATTGAAGTACCCGTGATGGCCGATCTGACTGCCCGCGGTGAAGTACCGGAATATCTGTTATGGATCGGTAGTGCAGGAGCTTTTGATGACAGGTATAAGCATGTATCACGCGCCTTTGTAAAAATACTGAATC
>CAZIAU010000163.1:0-6646 GCA_964536755.1 uncultured Bacteroides sp.
AGGGTAAGGGAAGTAGCTATCGGCTTGGCAAATAGCAACACAACAGCCAGAACTGTGGTAACCTTGCCGTAAAGAGCCAGTTCAATTGTCTCATATCCGACGCCGAAAATCTGTGGATACCATAATCCTATGATCCCCACCATCAATCCTCCTATGGCAGGATAGATATATTTAGGCACAGGCAGAATATTAAACAGATCCTCAGTACGATAGAGCAAACGGATGAAGAGAAATCCCGCACCTGCTGCAAGTAATCCGAACGCCATATAGAACAGGATCTCCCATGGGCTGTGCAACTGGTAGACCGGAATATCAAAAGCAGGATTATTCCCCAGGTAATTCCTCGATACTACCGTGGCAATTACTGAGGAGAGTACTATGGAAGAGATGTGGCGCGGTGAATAATCCCTCATGATCACTTCAAGGGCAAAGAAAATGCCTGCCAGGGGTGCATTGAAGGTTGCTGCAATCCCTCCGCCGGCACCACATGCCACAAGGATCCTGATCTTTTCTTTCGAAAGTTTAAACAGCTGTCCTATGGATGATCCCAGAGAGCTGCCTATCTGAACGATCGGTCCTTCACGCCCTACTGATCCGCCGGACCCAATACATAGCGAGGAAACGATCGCTTTGATAAGTGCTACCCTGAAACGTATTCTGCCTCCCTGTTTATCTATGGCAAGCATCACCTCAGGAACACCGTGTCCCTTGGTCTCGGGGGCGAGGAAGTGGGTTATTAATCCCACTATCAATCCTCCGATAGCAGGGATGATAACCACATAATATCTCCCGAGTGATGAAAATACCGTCTTACCTTCGTCAAAAAACACGTGGGTTAAGAGATGAATCAACCACCGGAAAAGCACCGCTCCATAACCGGCGCCGACACCTGTAAGCACTGCAAAGATGAGCAGAAAAGCGGTATCCGACCTTCGGAAGAACCGGATCAGCTGCTGTAGTGTAATACTTTGTGCGTATCTTCGATCATGTATCATGACAAGGATTCACTAAAGTTATAAATAATTCTACAGGAAGGTAATGACATGTGCGTTTGTAAAGAACTTATTCCAGATATCCCTGGTAATTAAACCCGATGACCCAAGCCTTTACGTAACCCGAAGGAACTTAAATCCAGGTTGAACCAAATAACCCAACAATAACTCTTTCAAAAAAAAGTTATTAATGAAGAAATTTAAAAACAAGGAGAATGAAGATAAAAATGAAACGCTTTGCAGCAGGAAAGTTATTCATAATATTACTAACGATTGTTTTTATCTTTGCCTGTGAAAAAACAAATGATCTCCCGGATCACAATCCACCTTCGGACCATACGATAAGTGAAGATGGAATTTTGCATAAGAGTGGACTTCACCAACCGCTTACAGATTGTGTTTACTGTCATGGAGATGACTTAACAGGTGGGACCGCGGGTGTTTCCTGTTATGAATGCCATGGGAAGAAATGGTAACCGGTCAGACTTTGATTGGATGCAGCCATGAATTGAGGTGTATAATTTGTTTTCATCCGGCAGTTTAAGGGAAAGAATAGGAAATATTTTCAAATTGGGATGCAGCCCAGCTCTACTGTAATTTCCATATTTTCAGCAATATTGTCACGCACTACCCTTGGGATTTTAATTTCATAATCCTCCGGGTTGAGAAGAAAGCTGGTACGCGCGACAATCCCGTTTTCTGTCACCTCCAGGGTAGCTATAGTGGAAAAGGAGCGTGTGACACCGTGGATCTTCTATTCTCCCAGGACCGTTACAGGGTAGATACCGGGGGAGTCGTAATCCACAGAATCGTTATTCTCAATAGTGCCATTAAAAAAGGCTTTGGGATATTTTTCCGATTCCACAAAATTTTCATTGAAATGTTCCTGCATCAGTTTTTTCTCGAACTGGAACTCTCTCATCATTACGATTACGGCTACCTCCCCCTTTTTCGCGTCAACCACTGCAGCTACCCTGCGGTTTTCAGCGGTGATATCTTCAATTACGGTGTGGGAATAGAATTTGATGGTTCCGTTGTTTGTCAGGTATTTGCCCTGGCCTCTGATTGGAATGAAAAGAGAGATCATCCACAATATCAGGATTATTGTTTTCATGGATTATCTTGTTACGGTTTCTTAAGCTGGAATACCCTGGAAATATTAAATCCTAAATGGATGTCGCCATCCAGCCATCTACCTGTGGTTTGTCCGAGGAACCCGTTCTCACGCATAGCCACAGAATTGGTCAGGATAATCTGGAAAACATGCCCCCCGGTCTGTAAATCGAATCCAAGCGCGAGAGGATTGTAAATCGGTGTTGTGAGGTTCGAGGGATCTGGTTTGAATACATAGTAATATTCTGCATTAAAGGAGACACGTTTACCGATCTTGATCCTTGATCCGGTTCCTATAGCGAACAGGTCATTGGGATCCTTTGCGGTTTCAACCATGTTCCTGTGGAGATAAGAAGGGGTAAGCTGTAGCGAGAACCGGGGCCCTAATTTTCGTGCGATCAGTATCTGGTGTGCATATTCCACACGATGCCGGAAATGGTTTTCCCGCTCCGGATCGCTCCAGTGCAGACCGTTGACGTAGACACCTGAAAACCACGAGACAGAGACCGGTATATTTTTAAGACCTGTTGATTGCCTGATCGGACTGAATTTAATGAAGCCATCTACCGTTTTCTCAAAGGTACCCCTTCCCATCCCTGCCATGATCCAGTCTTTAATCCCATATTCAAGGCTTAAGTGGATATTAGCCTGATCGAGTCCGTACAACTCATAAGCGCCGCTGCTGAGCCTGCCGAACCGATGCGAAATCCTGAAATCGAGCTGACCTTCCGGCATTCTCTCAATGGAATGCCCGTTTAGTATACGGGTGGTTTTAAAGGTTGCCGAAACGTACCGGGTGGTATCTACTATCTGCTGTTCCAGCAGGGATTGTAAATTCTGGGCCCTTACCAGAAAAGTGCAGGTTATCAGGAAGAACACAAATACAATATGATGTGGAAATCGTTTCATGGCTGCGGGGCTTTTTTGTTCAATTATCGGGTGTTCCGGCGTTTACCCAGGCTTCTATAAGTCTGATCGGGCAGGGATCGAGCTTGCTGTTACCTTGCGGCATCGGCTGGAATCCTTCCTGGTGATTGACAGCACCTACAATTCTCTGTGCATTCGATGCTACATCATTATAATCCTCAAGAGCCAGACCGTTGGTGAATACGGGAGCGTTCAGATTGCTATGACAGGAATAGCAGTTATTGGCCAGGACAGGAATAATGTCCTCTGAAAAAGAGACCAGGGTGGTATCACAATTTCCTGATCCTGAATAAAACTCTTCTTCATTGTCCCATACACAACCGGTGATAAAGATCAATGTGAACAGTAACTGTATGCTTATTTTCATCAATAGGAATATTTCAGGAAAGATTAATTGTCAGGATGTCTCCTTCCCGCGTAACATTGTATATTTTCAGAGGGGTCGGGGCAGGGCCTTCCAGCACAGATCCGGAAATACTGAATACAGAACCGTGGCATGGACAGGGCAGGTTACCGATTGCGGGATCGTAACCTACCTGGCAACCCCGGTGTGTGCAGACACTGGAAAGTGCAACAAACTCTTCTCCTGTGTTAATAATGATCACCTTGTTTTTCACCGCATACCCACCGGATGTACTGAGATTGCTGTAACTGTTGTCATTCAGATCAATGGTCAGCTTGCCGTTATCCGTATTTATAATGTCTCCCGTGTCTGTCATGTTGTCCTCGCAGGAGGTCATCAGAGTAGGGACCAGAAATAAAGTAGTGGTCCCTGCCGCAATATTCCTGATTAACTCTCTTCTGTTCATTTGTATATAAAAGTCACTGATTTTAACAATTATACCTGGTCTATTGTTCTTGAAGGGATTGTGATATTTGACATTCGGTTGATGGCTTTACCATGGCAAGGAATTAGTTGAAGAAAGCAACATCATTTTTATATGCCCTAATCTGAACTCTCATGCTCATAATCCAATTATATGCCACTGTATGAATCAGATCCATAATTGGATGATGTAATAAATCCCGACACAAATAAATAGAACAGCTATTACCTTTTTAAACCAGAACTCAAATGCTTTCAGGCTATTGAAAGCCCTTCCAATACCTGATACTGAAAAAGCAAGCAACCATGCGAAAATGGCCACCGGAACTCCTGCTGCCACTGAAAATGCCAGGCTCAGCAATGGAGAGGAGGTTGTGATCACCAGTGGAATCAGCATTCCGAAATAGAGTACTCCGCTATAGGGACAAAATGCAAGAGCAAAGACGACACCCAGTAAGAACGAATCCGAGGACCGGAATATCGTCCGTCGTTCAAATCTTTTCCTATACTTTGTGAACGCCGGGAAATTGAGATGAGATAATCCAATCATGTATACCCCGATCAGTAATAGCAGAGGTCCAACGATCTTTTCTGAATTCTGTTGAAAAAAAGCAGAAATTCTGAATTGATTCGCTCCGAGATACATGATCAGGGCAAGGAATGTGTATGAAACCATCGTTCCCAGAGCATAGAAAACTCCATTGAAGAATATTCTTCTCCTGTCTGAAATATTCCTCCCGATGAAACCCATTGCAGTAATATTGAGGGTCATAGGACAGGGTGCAACGGCAATCAGTAAGCCCAGGAGAAATGCCGATACCAGGGGACCTGATGCATTGGCATACAGATCTGTAAGAAATGCCTGCATCATCTGAGGTATTTATCCAGGTCCTGTTTTAGTATTGTATGATACTTTTCAGGGCGTTCATGAGCAAAAATAAAGGCCGGGCCTGAAAGGTCGGCAATGCTATCGCCCTTTACTATATACAGGTTTTGTCCGGTGGCCCTTAAATACTTCGCCGCCTTCTTACCATTTTCAGACAATATATCAAATTGAAGAAACTTTATTTCCCCGGAATCCAAACGATCTTTATAATCTTTAGCCAGAACAGCCCTGGTTTCCATTTCAACAGCATCGCAGTATTCACAGCGCTGGGGAAGGTGAAACAAAATAACGTATATGCTATCAGGGTCTTTTTCAAAAGATACGTTGTTTCCCCCCTCTGCCGGTCCACAACAATACATCAACAGAAACAACAAAAAAACAATCAACTTTTCTTTCATCATTTATCATTATTAATCGCGTAAAGGAGACTTTTCATTTCCGTCATTCCTGGTACCGTTCCACTCAGAATTACCTTCTCATTAATCACCAGTGCAGGGGTACACAGTACGGAGTAGCTCAAAATCCCCTGGATATCCCCAACTTTTTCAACAGTGGCATCCAGTTTTAATTCATCTACAGCCTTTCTGGTCAGTTTCTCCAAAGAATCACATCTTGCACACCCTGATCCGAGTATCTTAATATTGAGCATTTTAAATATAGTTTTTCTGGTACCAAGATACGAAAAACAGAGGATCATTGAACAAAGACAACAGGTAAAAAACGGCCGGGTCCTTCCACTATATTAAGGACGATACTGAATGAGGCTCTTCGAAGTATATATAAGGTCTGAAATATCTAACATCGAAATGTTTAAGGATTCAAAGAAAGATATTGATTATGTATGCAGTTTAGGTTAGTAGCTTAAGATTTCTTCATGCAAAATTTCAACATATGAACACTATTCTAATTCTTGGAATAACATTGGGAATCAATGCACAAATAGCGTTTGATGGAACTTTGGCAGGTTATTCAATTGCTAATACGTCGAATAATGAAGAAAGTGGCATGACGCTTAATTCCTTAAGTTTTAATCCTGAACTGGACACAATAATATCAAATAATGCAGCATCATTCCCTTCTTATATGTCAATCGATGAAAATATTATTGTTGCATCTGCTGGTTGGGAAAACACAACTGTCGCAGATAAAGCTGGAGCTATTTATATATGAAGTAGCAGGAGAAAATTGGGTGCAAAAACAACGAATAGTTAGTCCTCAGGGCCAATATGATGGAATCTTTGGTCATTCCGTTGCGATTTACGGCAATTATATTGTCGTTTGCGAACCTAATGCTCAAAAAAGCACATATTTACACCAAAGTCAATTCTCAATGGGAATTAGATACAACATTTAATGTAACTGAGGATCCATCAGAAAGGTATGGGATATCCTGCGCAATCGAAGAAAATACAATAGTAATTGGAAGCGGAGGAATTTTTGCAATTTATTCCCCTTCAGCAGTAGGATCAGCTTATGTTTATACGTTGAACAATGGTAAAATTCATAGATTGTATAGAATAAAAGGTGGAATACTAATTAATCAGAGCACTGAAAATCAAGAACTGGAAGACGGAATAATGAATATAGGCTGGGCCGAGGTGGCTAACGTTTAAATAGCAATCTCAATCAAGGCTCCATAAAAATCAATGATAGGAAATCACTAAAAGTCAACTGAATAGCCTTTGCATTGTTTTTGTAGAAAAGATTAAAAACGCCACTAATTTCTGGGCATAGGATTTATCATTGAAAACCTTGATTATTTATAATCAATTTTATACCTTTGGGTATAATACTTAATAGTATAATACCGAAAAGTAAAAACAAAACTAAAGATGAATACACCATTCAAATATGGCAGGATTGTAACCGGGGATAATTTTATCAACAGATCGGAAGATATTA
>CAZIAU010000164.1:0-6617 GCA_964536755.1 uncultured Bacteroides sp.
GAATGCAATGGGTGTGATAAGGAAGGCATTAAGGATTGAGCATACCATGTAACATTTCAGGAAGGGGAACAGGTACCCTGCTTCCCATCCCGGTATGCGGATACCGATACCTGTCAGGATGCATGCTATTAAGAATACAACCGAGAGCAATATGCTCCAGGAACAGAGTACGATCAGTTTTGATATGACAATAGTGGAGCGGTGAACCGGCAGGGCAAGGATATCCTTTATAACTCGATCGGAAAATTCCCTGCCGAAAACCCAGCTTGTTATGACCCCGGATCCGATCACACCTACGGTAAGAAGTAACTGGATCATTAAATTGAAAAATGCGTTCCAGTCTGAACCTCCCAGGAATGAGGTTTTCATGCTGATGGTTGAAGAGCGGTTCGCTATTTCAGGATGCATGGAAAGGTACATGAACATTCCCATCATGATCCCTGTAAAAATGAAGAAATAGACGGATATGGGGAATATCTTCGCTCGCCTCACCTTCAACAGTTCCATCCATAATGCAGCCTTTAATCTCTTCATGACGGTCCGGTGGTTTTAATAATTCGAAAAAAGAAGTGTTCAAGGTCCTCTTCCTCTATCTCCAGCCTCAATGGCGCCAGTCCGTTTGATGCAAGTAAGGCGGAAATCTTTTCGGGATGACTGATGGCTGCTTCCCCTTTCAGCTCGAGGGATCCATTAGGCAAATAACCGGATGTATGTCCATATTTATTAAGTATTTCAAGGGCACCGGCATTATCCAGTGTATCCAGATGAAGTGCCCTGTACCTGGAATTTTTCAGCTCGTCCACCCCTGATTCGCGGATCAGGTGACCCTCATGAATGATCCCTATCCTGCTGGCGATCCGGGATATCTCGTCCAGGATATGGCTGGATATAAAAATGGATACCCCATGATTCCCGGCCAGGTCAATAAGAAGTTCCCTGATCTGGACTATTCCATACGGGTCAAGTCCGTTGGCCGGCTCATCCAGTATCAGCAGTCCGGGACGATGGATCATCGCTTTGGCGATCCCCAGCCGCTGTGCATTCCCCGTCGACAGGTTTTTCACCCTGGTATTCCTGTACGGACCCAGGTAAAGCCTGTCAAGGATCTCATCCACCGGTTCCCGGTTTTTCAATAGCCGCAGCCGCCTGAAGATCTCAAGGTTTTCCCGGACAGTCAGTTCCGGGTAGGAGTAGGGAATTTCCACCAGATGCCCCACGTCATTCCAGAGCCCCATGTCTCCGGGATCAACTTTTTTGCCAAACAGGTAAGCCTTTCCCCTGGTTGGTCTGATCATTCCCAGTAACATCCGGATGGTGGTGGTCTTGCCCGCTCCGTTTAAACCCAGAAAACCGTAAATTTCTCCTTTTTTAACCTGGAGGTGAACCGACTCCGCAGCATGGATATCACCGTAATGCTTGGTAAGGTCTTCTGTTTGAATGATCAGGTTCAAGATTTTTTCAGGTTTTAATGTCCGGTAGAAATCGTAGAGCTTTTCTTTGGGAAGATCGTTGAGATCATATTCAGGGATGAAGTGAAGAAATAATCAATAATCACTTAAAAACAGTTGCTCCTTGCATTCAAAGTTATGATATTTATGGAAATTTATAATTGTGATTCAGGTAATCTGATGCCATGGGGAAACTTATTCTGGTAAGTTCAATCGTATTTCTCATCAACATCCCTTTTGGTTACTGGCGGGCCAATGTGGGCAGATTTTCACTTCAGTGGTTCCTGGCCATTCACATTCCGGTAATAGTGGTTATTGCACTCAGGTTCGCCTCGCATCTGGGATTTGGGTGGTATACCTACCTGTTCATGGTAACGGCTTTTTTCCTTGGGCAACAGACAGGATCACTGATAATGAAAAAATTAAGGAAGGTTTATGACCATGTTTCATCATGCATGATTATGGACCTCTGCCGTTATTCGGGTTTAAAATCGTAAATCATTGGATTCATCGTGTTACAACGCAAAAGAAATTACTATGAAAATTTTTAAGGGTTTTAATTTCGCGGGAAGTCTGTTCCTTGTTCTTATGCTTTCGGGTTGTTCCGGAGCGGGTGATCAGAGGGTCCTTGGCGATGCGGTTATAAATGGTGATTTCGAGGATACCGGGTCAGGTTTAACCGGATGGAACCTGGAGGCCCGGCATGCCGATCCGGATCGGCCGGGACGGGCCGCAGGTGAACCTGAGGCCCGTGTTGTGAGTGATGCCTACAGCGGGAAACAATCCCTCCATATTTTCTGGGATATTCCGGACGAAGACAGCTGGGGATCAAAATGGATCCTGACCAACCAGGCGCTCTATCCGGTAAATGCCGGCGATCTTTTTACCGTAAGGGCATGGATGAAGGGAGAGACGGGATTCCGTTGCGGCAAGGTCTGGCTTGAAGTCCTGGGGCTTTCAGACGGGGAGGTTGTCGAGGTTGGAATCGGAAAAGATATGCTGAATGCAAGAAGCTGGTGGATGCCAATGGAAGCCATAACGGTTGTTCCCGAGGGCTGCAACCAGATACAGATCCGTTTTACGGGAGGCCACCGGACCGATCTTTACCTGGACGACGTGGCGGTATTCTCAGGGCATCCCGAACCGGCAGAGAATCCTCGCAAGCCCCGGGTTGAAGGATCTGCCCTGGAGAGGAAACTGGAAAAACTGGACAGGGGGCTCGTTGCCCTGCCTGCGGACGGGGAAGAGGTCTACCTCGGCTGGCGTCTTCTTGAATCGGACAGTGGCAACGCCGCATTTAATGTATACCGGTCCACCGGCAGCAATGGTCCTCGCAGGCTAAACGACGAACCTGTAATTGCAACTACTGATTTTGTTGACAGGGACCCGGTAAAAACAGGGACGGCTGAATATTATGTCTGTACCGTAATGAACGGCGTGGAAGGGTCCCCCTCAAAGAAGGTGAAGGTTTATGGCACAGCCGGTAGCGATCCGTATATATCCATCAAACTTAAAGGCAACTACGGTGCAAACAGGGCTGGCGTGGGGGATCTGGACGGAGACGGGCAATATGAATACATTATTAAAACACCCGATATCAGCTATGATCCGTGGGCAGGTGACGGAACCCCGGGATCGGGTGGCTGGCGCCCGAGTCAGGGTACCTATAAACTTGAAGCCTACAGGCTCGATGGGACCATGATGTGGGAATATGACCTTGGCTGGTCCATTGAACTCGGGGTGTGGTTTTCGCCCTTTGTAATATACGACCTGGACGGGGATGGACGTGCTGAGGTGGCCCTGAAAGCGGGGGAAGGGGATTATCGCGAGGCGGACGGACATGTTAATAGCGGACCGGAATATCTTATGATACTTGACGGGGAAACGGGAAAAGAGATCACACGTACCGGCTGGATCCCAAGGGAGGGTTACGTGACCAGGGAGGCTTGTAACAGGAACCAGCTCTGTGTGGCATACCTTGACGGGAAAACACCCTCCATCATTGCCGAACGGGGCACCTACGATGTTGTCGAACTGCGTGCGTTTGAATTTGAAGGCGGAAATCTGACTCCGCTCTGGCAGTGGAATGACAGGGAAGAGGGAGGGACGTCCTATACCGGGCAGGGTGCCCATACCGTGCACGGTATAGACCTTGATGACGATGGACGGGATGAAGTGGTGATCGGATCTGCCGTTGTGGATGACAATGGCCAGGGTCTCTGGACCAACGCCGATATGCTTATGCCGGTCTCTTCGGGTTTCTACGGTTACAACTCCGGGAGCGGGCGAGGACATCCGGATCGCTGTGTGGTTGGTGAACTTGATCCGTTGCATCCCGGGTTTGAAATGTACCTCTGTCTTGAACCAGGAATGTACAGGAACGGGGTCTGCATGCTGGATGCAAGGAGCGGTGGGCTGCTCTGGGGTGTCGATGAGGAATCGAGGCACTGTCATTACGGGCTGATCGCTGACTTTGATCCGGATGAACCCGGGGTTGAGATCTGGGCAGGAGATGAGAGACTGGATAAATTCTGGATCTTCTCTGCCCAGGGAAAACTACTCGGCAGGGAAAAAAACATAACGCGCATAGCTGCATTCTGGAATGCCGACCTTCAGCGTGAGTATTTGGACCAGAAGTCGGATTGTCTGCTTGATTATCCCAGCCGGCAGAAATGGACCGGGGAATTGCCCGAGGAACCCCTGATCGTTGCAGATATCCTCGGGGACTGGAGGGAAGAGCTTGTCCTGACTGTCCCGGGTGAATTGCGTATCTATACGACGACCATACCCGCGGCAGACAGGCGCACGTGTTTGATGAGGGACCCGGTATACCGCCTCTGTGTGGCAGAGGAGTCCCAGGGTTACCTCTCCCTTCCGGCATTTAAGGTGAACCCGCATTAAACTTCATAGATTCAATTTAATTTAAGTATAATGAAGCTATTACTTTCCTTCCTGTTAATGCCTGTCACCCTGTTGGCCAACGATTTCAAAGTGACAGATTTTGGTGCTGTTGGTGATGGCGTGACCATCAATACGAAGTACATCAACAATGCCATTGAAGCCTGTTTCCAGGCCGGTGGGGGCAGGGTATACTTTCCGGCAGGCAGCTTTGTTTCAGGGACCATTGTTTTAAAATCAAATGTTCACCTCTACCTGGAGACAGGTTCAGTATTGTACGGAAGTACTGATCTGGCAGACTACCAGGTTATAATACCGTCATTCCGCTCATATACTGACGTGAACTATGTGGATAAAAGCCTGATTTATGCAGAAAAGGCGGATAACCTGGGTATTTCCGGTAAAGGGATTATTGATGGCAAAGGAGGCCATGATGAATTCAAATTTTCAAATGATCCTTCACACTATAAAGAGAGGCCCTTCCTTATACGGATGGTGGAATGTTCCTATGTCACCATTGAAGATATCACCATTAAAGACTCACCCATGTGGGTTCAGCACTACCTGGCCTGTGAAAGTTTAATAATAGACAGGATTACGGTCAGGAGCGAGGTAAACGTAAACAATGACGGTATCGACATCGATTGTTGCCGGAATGTTAGGATATCTGGATGTGATATAAGGTCGGGTGATGATGCCATCGTCCTGAAAAGCACGGCGCCGGAGAAGTGTGAGAATATAGTTATTACCAATTGCCTGCTTTCGAGCAACTGTAATGCATTCAAAACGGGGACGGAATCTGTTGGCGGTTTTCGGAATATATCTTTTTCAAATTCGGTCATATACGACACCAGGCTTGCCGGCATTGCCATTGAAACAGTGGATGGCGGAGACCTGGAGCGAATTAAGATATCCAATATAATCATGGACCATGCCAGAGGAGGTATTTTTATCAGGCTGGGCGACCGGGCAAGGCCGTACCTCTCGTTAACCGGTGACAAGGATCCGCTCAGCAGCAATTTTGTGAGTCAGGAGAAGGATGAAATAATCAAGGTTGCCCATCTGAAGGACGTAACCCTTCAGAATATCACTGCGGTGGGGGTGAGCGTTACGGGCTGTGCATTTGCAGGCATCAAAGAACACCCCATAGAGAACATCACCTGCCGCAACATCAGCTTGGAGTTTGAAGGTGGGGGGCAAAAAGAATTGGTTAATAGGATTGTGCCTGAAAACGAAAATAAATACCCCGAACACAGCATGTTCGGGCAGCTTCCGGCTTACGGATTCTATATCAGGCATGCAAGGAATATCCTGCTTGAGGGATTACAGTTTACCTATAACGAGCCGGAATTCAGGCCGGCGCTGTTTTGCGAAGATGTGATCGACCTTCAACTGTTCCGCAACACGCTTCAATCTCCAATAGATAAATCGCAAAGCATCATTCAAATTGACTGAAATAAATTCCAAAGATTATCGCTGGCGAATTCTTGCTTTGCTGTTTTTTGCCACTACCATCAACTGTTTGACAATTAAGTACAACTATACTATCTTTATTTCTATGGAATCAGGATTTATAAAGGCCCTTATTCTCTCACTGGGCACCGCGGCCATTGTGATCATATTCCCGGCAAATCTGAACGGGCAGTTTGAACAGAAGCTGAGCCTTAATATCTATGCCGGCTATTTCAATACTGTCGGATGGAACGGACAGGAAGAGAACTGGGAGGAGCACGGTCCTTCTCTGATGCCCAATTTTGTAGGAGGGCCTTCAGTTTATGCGGGGCTGCAGTATAATTTCAACCGCAAATTTTCCATTGAATACCAGATTGGTTACAGCCTTGCCCCGGGCTGGTATTTTGACGCTTCGGACGATCCTTCGGAATCCTATAACTACCTGTACTATGAAATTTATGACGAAGCGACGGGCACGGTACTGGGTGAAGGTGAAAACTACATGGATCTGACCAACTTTCATATGGGCATCTCACCGAGGTACTATTTTGCCCCGGGCAACCGGCTTAACCCGTTCCTGTATGCGGGCCTATCCCTGAATTATACCGATGTCTATTTCGAAAACAATGAATATGAGGCAAGTGTCTCCCTGAACAGGGTGGACCTTTACGAGGAAAATGTCGATCTGGTCAACTGGTTCGATTACCAGGTGGGAGTAGGATTTATCTCCGGTGCGGGAGTTGAATACTTTGTGAACAATAACCTGGGTTTGTTCGCAGTGGCCCGTTATCACTTTATTCCCATGAAGGAATCATCTTT
>CAZIAU010000165.1:0-6611 GCA_964536755.1 uncultured Bacteroides sp.
GTATTATATGAATATCGTTAAATCGTTTACTTAAATATTTCAATTCAGCCTCAAAAGTGTCCACGTTATCAAGAAGATATTTGTCATACGAGCCTTCTGTAACGATCTTTCCCGCTTTTTCTCCCGTTAACTTGGAGTATTTGCTTTCCATGGTAAGCATCTCTGAAGCATTGATCTCAATATCGGAATACGCTATATCCAGTTCCATCCATCCCGCCCGGTCAATGACACCGTTGGAGTATGCCAGCTTAAGCTTGTTATATGGCTTCTCGTTACCCCTTGAGAGAGTTTCTGCTTTAAGGTTGCTGTAAGCAAGATCAAGCATTACATGGCCCGACACTTCCTGGATGAATAGATCTCCGTATGAGTTGTCCAGATTCAGGTTGATATATGCAGGTGCCTTTATGGTAATATCAATGTTGGTTTTTACATTTTTCGACCAGCCCTGTTCCAAT
This sequence comes from uncultured Bacteroides sp., assembly GCA_964536755.1. GTDB lineage: Bacteria > Bacteroidota > Bacteroidia > Bacteroidales. The sequence continues at coordinate 456 of CAZIAU010000165.1, forward strand.
TCCATATCCAGTAATACAGTATTTCCTGATCTTGACATATGGACTTTGACTTTCTTTAAAGCATCTTCAGCCTTGCTTTTTGATGATGCATCCACTTCCACAACCACGAGGATATCAATTATATCCTTATCCCATGCAAGAAGCTCGATATCCGAATACTTTGTATCAGAGGAGAGAGTAATTCCCTTGCTAACGTCAAAGGTTTCAGCATATTCCTGTTTTGCCTCCTGTGCGATAAGAGAAAAGCCTGTCATAGCAATCAGGAGCAGTGACAGGAGCATACTTTTCGGTTTATACACTTTCATTATCTTGAATTTTAGATGTTTCTGTTCTATATTGATTCAATTGATATATAATCTGGTCCATTACTTCCAATTTGATCTGGTAATGGCGTATAAGAGCATTTAGGATCCGGTCGTCCTCCGGACTCGCTTTAAGATCACTGATTAATTGTTGTTGATAGATGTCGTGTTCTTTGAGTTCGTGCAACAGTACCGTCTTTTCTTCTTCATTTTCAAATGAAAAATCATTTATCTGTTCAACTCTGTCATTTATCTGTGAGGTGTAATAAATGTTTGCTTCCATAATTTTTTCGGGAACCTCTGCCCGGGCAACCTTTCCTCCGCTCTTCTCCCGGCTGATTATTACAAATGCGGATGCAAGTATAATGGCAACAGAGGCTGCTATTTGCAGTATATGCCTCGGTTTAATCCGGTTATCATGCTGACGCTCCAGCTTTTGCATGAAACGCTTTTCATGTCCTTCACGCGGTGAATCGCTGTCAAGCAATAACCTTTGTTCTCTGATATGTTTTTCCAGTTCAATCATTATTTCAATTAAACATCTTTAACTGTTCAACCAGCTTCTTTTTTGCTCTGTGATACTGAGTTCTTGACGTGGAGTTTGAAATACCCAGTATTTCAGTAACTTCCTCATGATCATACCCTTCAAGCAATATGAGAGAAAGAACGATCCGGTAACCTTCAGGAAGGGAATAAATGGCTTTCCTGATATCCTCAGCACTGTATTCCGTTTCCAGGATATTTCCGTCATCAACGTCTGTCAATTCCATTTCATCCACCTCTTCCAGTGAAATCTTCTCTCTTTTTAAACGGAGAAAATCCAGAGCCTTGTTGATCACAATTCGCTTTAGCCATGCTCCGAAACTAACCTCACCCCTGTAGGTTCTCAGTTTTGAAAATGCTTTTAAGAACGCCTCCTGCATAACATCTTCCGCATCATCAGGATCCTCTACAATTCTGAGGGCCGTATTATACATGGCCTGAAAGTAGAGACTATAGATCTCAAACTGTGCCTTCTGATCCCCTTGCCTGCAGGCCTTAATCAGATTCCTGTGTCTGGGGATAAAGGTGCCGGACCTATCATTTTCTGCCACAATGACGATGGATTAATTGGAATGTTGCATACAAGATATAAAAAAGCTATTGCTCAAATCTCACATTCCCTTGGATATTGGTCGTGAATGCATTAAATTGTCGTTCTCAACCTCAACAAACTAAACTGTATCTATATGAAGATAAATAACTTAACTGGCACCGACAGAATTTCCGCCGGTTTCATCCTGGTCCTTCTGACCCTGATCTCCTGCCAGCGTTTACCCAAGCCGGACTTTTCCTATACTCCCTCCGATAATCCGGAAGCCGGTGATACAATTCAATTCACTAACCTATCGGAAGAGGCTACCTCCTACCAGTGGGAATTTGGAAATGGCAACAGCTCCGTAGAGGAAGATCCCTACTATATATACGACAGGGCAGGCATTTATGATATTAAACTCACCGCTTACAACCAGGCAGGTGAAGAGTCTATAACAGAGTCTGTTACAATCAACCAACCAACTGTCCTGGGCTTTATTGTATACGATAGTACTGGTGAAAATTTCCTTGCAGATGCAGATGTCCTGGTTTTTGACAATGACTATGACTGGGAATTTAAATCCGACGAACCCTTAATGAGTGATGCGACCGATATCTATGGCTTGGTCCTGTTTGAAAATCTGGAACCTGTTATCTACTACATCATTGTTGTCAAGGAGGAAGAGACCGGGGCATGGGTATTTGTTGGGCAGACCCCCACGGCGATTACCCAGAATGAGGTAAACCTTTACAATGTTCCCTGTGTATGGTTGGAGAATCAGAAGAAAGCGACACTTTCTGCCGGATCTATACTTAATGATTACGGGACCCGCCAGCTCATGAAGAGCCCTGACTGACCTGGTGTACCACATCAATCACTGTACCATCCACCCATTTAACAGCGGCCACCACCCGTTCTCCGGTTTCAGGTAATGCAGGTACACCGCAGATCCTGTCTGCCTCTGCCTTTAGTTCATCAATGGATTTTATGGGCAGGGAACTGTTTTTTGTCAGGTCCAGGAGGTCGGTCCTGAGTGGATTGATCGCTATTCCACGTTCGGTGACTATAACGTCAATCAGCTCTCCCGGACCACAAAAGGTTGTAACACTGTCCCTGATGACAGGTACCCGGTCCCGGAAAAGCGGTACGGGAAGGATCACTGTTTTGGAGAACAGGCAGTTCTGCCATCCTCCTAAACCATGAAGCAGGTATCCGTCCGAATGAGTGACCACATTGGCATTGAACTGCAGGTCAACTTCTGTGGCGCCAAGTATCACCACATCCACCAGTCCTGCAAAGTTGCCTTTCCCGTGATAGTTATAACTTGTAAAGGGAGTGGTCCATACATGACCCGGATTGGAACCCAGGGATCTTATCCCGTCCAGATCAAATGTCTGCCCGTCAAGAATATAGTCAATGAGTCCCTCCTCAAGCATGGATACCAGGTATTTATTGCTGCCTCCCCTGGCAAACCCGGCTTTCACCCCCTTTGACCGCATGATCTTTCTGAAATATTCCCCAACGGCAAGAGATGTGCCCCCCGCACCTGACTGGAAGCTGAACCCATCCCTGATGATTCCCGCCGTATCACAAAAACCGGCTGTAAGTTCTGCCAGAAGCAACCGGTCGGGTGACCGGGTGATCTGAGTGGTACCTGAAACAATCATAGTGGGATCCCCCAGTTTATCCACCTCCACAACGTAATCCACATAGTTACCCTGGATCTGCCAGGGAATGCAGGGAAATTCGACCAGGTTATCGGTTGCCACGATTACCTTATCGGCATATTGTGAGTCAGCAAGTGCGAAACCAAGGGATCCGCAGGCAGTATCTCCGGCAAGTCCGTTGGCATTACCAAATTTATCGGCCGATGGAGCACCGATTACAGCAATGTCGATTTTAACCTCACCATCCTGAATGGCCTGGTATCGTCCACCGTGAGACCTCAGTACTGCAGTACCGGACATGCCTCCCTGTGAAACAAATCTGCCTAACGGTCCGTTCATACTTCCCTCGATACGTTCAATGGTCCCATCCTCAAGATATGGTATCAGATGTGCATGGCACGGAAAGGATGCAGAAGGAAACCACCTCAGGTTCTTTACACCCATTTTGTGGGCAATATCAAATACAGCGTTTGCCAGGAAATCACCATTGCGGAAATGATGATGTGTGGAGATGGTTAACCCATCCCTCAGACCAGCATTCTCAAGTGCTGTACGCAGATTTTTTTGAATTTTATTGCCATCGGCCGGAAAATCAGCTGATATGGAGATCCCAGGTCCGTATTTCCTCCCTTCTGGCCTGTGTTGACCTATTCCTTTATACGGAACAGCCGGTTCTCCGTTGATCTCCGTAATTACACGCCTTCCGGCTGCATTGGTTTTAAGGATCATTGTTTAATTATTAGCAGGTTATACTAATTATGAGCCGGGTCGCTTCTCAGACCGAACTGGCAGGCCAGCTCTAGGGTCCGCTGTGCCCTTTTGACCACTGGGGGATCGATCATTTTTGTCCCCATTGCAACCACCCCGAGCCCCCTTTTCTGTGCATCCTCAAAGAGTTGTACTATCTTTTCAGCTTTTGCGATCTCATTTTCATCCGGACAAAATCCCTCACGGATCACCTTAACCTGCCTGGGGTGAATACATCCCATACCTTCAAATCCCAGTGATTTTGATCGTATCACATTAGCTTTCAGGCTTTCCATATCTGCCACGTCGGAGAAAACCGAATCAATGGGTTGAATTCCGGCAGCCTTACAGGCATTCACAACTCTTGTTCTCGCATAAAGAGATTCCTCTCCCCCGGCAGTACGCTGAACACCCAGATCAGCTGTAAGGTCTTCCAGTCCAATGGCCATGGATACAACCTTTTCATTAGAACCGGCTATTTCAAAGGCATTCTCCACACCCAGGGCACTCTCTATTATAGGCATGTAATATATATCCCCTTTTGATTTGTTCCCGGATAGAATTTTATTCACATGCAGATCCACCTGTTCTACCTGGTCGGAAGTTTCGCATTTTGGGATAAGGATCAGGTGCACCTGATGAGGGATGATCTCATCGAGATCCTGGAGACCCATCGGCAACTGGTTAATCCTGACCATCTTTTCAGCTCCGTAAAAGTCCACCTGACGAAGTGCATTCCTGACAAGGATCCTGGCTTCATCTTTTTTTTCGGGTGAAACCGAATCCTCAAGATCCAGAATGATCCCGTCCGGTTTGTGGATTCCTGCATTAAGCATCATGCCGGGGGTATTGCCAGGAATATAGAGCCTTGAAAATCTGAACCTGTCTTTCCGGGATTCGTACTGAGTCCGGGGGATGAAATCAGGCAAAAAGGTGAGACCGCCTTTAACCAGTTGCCTGACTGCTGCTTCAATCCGTGCAGCGATGACAAACGGGAGGGCTCCCGAATCTTCAATTTCCACATCGGCATTGGATATTTCCATTCCTTTGAAAATTTCCAGAACCTGCCGTCTGATCTGGTCCCCATACATACTCTCCACCCTGCTATTAAGGTTGACTACGATTCCTCCATTTCCCTTCAACTCCACCGTGACATGGCAATCCGACCGGACCTTGTCACCCCTGTTCCCGGCTGATGCTATTTGATTCATATTAAAGGTTGTTGTAAACTAATCAAATTTAGCCTCTACTCTCTATTAAACGCCTGACAAGACTATGTTAAAAAGCAATGCCCTGTAAGTTTTGCAGCGACCAGACTATTCAGCACCACAGAATTCTGTCAACACCCCGAGAGTGGATCCAGGATGTAAAAAACCGATCTTCAATCCTTCCGCACCTTTACGGGGAGCCTCATCGATAAGCCTGACACCCAGACTGGCAGCATGTTTTAATGATTCAGCAACATTGGTCACGGCAAATGCCAGGTGGTGGATGCCGGGTCCTTTTTTTTCTATGAATTTCCCAATGGGACCCTCCGGATCGGTACTCTCCAGCAGTTCGATTTTTGTATCTCCTACCCGGAAAAAAGCTGTCCTTAATTGCTGGTCCGGTACCTCCTCAATGGAGTAGCAGTCAATACCGAGAACCTTTTCATAAAAGTTTACTGCCGCAGAAAGGTCATCAACAGCAATCCCAATATGCTCGATATGTGTTGGCGTCATCTCTTATTATTAATGATATTAATTGAATAAGTAAAAGTAGCTATTCCTCAGAACCTATTGTATGATATTTATCGTGTCCCGGTTCAGTAATACGGTACAATCAATCCACCAGTGCATCATAGACCACCTGTTGTATGGCCGTCCTTACATTCATTTCGATTAACTTATTATTACCCTGGTTGGGATGAACCCTGTTGGAAAGGAATATATATACAAGATCATAGGCAGGATCCACCCACACAATGGTTCCGGTGAACCCGGAGTGCCCGTAACTCAGGGAAGAAGCGTCATTACAGGCCGGGCCTGCATCAGGCTCGTCCGTAATCGGACGATCGAATCCAAGGCCGCGCCGGTTTCCGTCTTTGCAGTGGTAACAGGAGGTATAGATGGCCAGAGTGGTTGAATCAATGTATCTCCTCTCCCCGTACCAGCCCCCGTTCAGGTACATCTGCATCATTTTGGCCAGGTCATTGGCACATCCAAAAAGTCCGGCATTGCCCGAGACACCCCCCATCATTGCTGCACCCATATCATGGACATGACCATGCAGCAGCTGCCGCCTGTAGAAAATATCATTCTCCGTAGGGACTATACGTTCCCGCGAAAAACGGTTTAATGGTTTGTATACCAATGTATTTGCACCT
>CAZIAU010000166.1:0-1903 GCA_964536755.1 uncultured Bacteroides sp.
AAAAATTACGATATTCGCACCCTGATTGACAAAAGGAGTGAGAAGATAGGTAAGAAGATCAGGGATAATGAGTTAAAGCGAATTCCTTATCTTCTTATCATAGGAGAAAAGGAGCAGGAGAGCGGTACAATTTCCGTTCGCAGGCAGGGAGAAGGTGACAAAGGTGTCATGAGCATTGAAGATTTTGCAGAGTTTTTACAATCTGAAGTGCGGAATCAGTTGAAAGCAAATTAAACAAAAGTCTAACTTAAAGTATAGGAGGAACTTGTCATAGCAGGACCAGGTTATTATCGCAAAAGAAGCAACGATAATCGTAACAAAGACCGGATCTTTTTCAGGACCAATGAATCAATCCGGGCCAGCACAGTCCGGCTTGTTGGAGATAACATTGAAAACCCGGGTATTGTTTCTCTGGCAGAAGCCCTCAAAATTGCTGATTCGCTTGACCTTGATCTGGTGGAGATTTCACCGAAAGCTGATCCCCCTGTTTGCAGGGCCGTTGACTATCAGAAATTTCTCTACCAGCAGAAAAAGAAGCAAAAGGAGATGAAATCCAAAGCCACGAAGATCGTGGTAAAGGAGATCAGGTTTGGACCCAACACCGATGAGCATGATTACAGTTTTAAATTGAAGCACGCTTATAAATTCCTTGAAGATGGAGCTAAATTGAAAGCATTCGTATTTTTCAAGGGAAGGTCCATCTTATATAAGGAAAAAGGTGAGATCCTGTTGCTCAGACTGGCACAGGATCTGGAAGAAGTGGGAAAAGTTGAACAGCTTCCAAAGCTGGAGGGGAAAAGAATGACCATGTTTCTTACCCCCAAATTGAAGAAAAAATAGTTGTTGTATAGATAAATTGTTGGAATAATGCCAAAAATGAAAACAAATTCGGGAGCCAAGAAGAGATTCACGCTTACCGGAAGTGGTAAAATTAAAAGAAAGCACGCTTACAAAAGTCATATTTTGACCAAAAAATCAAAGAAGCGAAAGCGGAACCTTACCTATTTTGGAGAGGTTAACAAAGCTGACGAACAGAATATTAAGCGTCTGCTTGCCATGAAGTAAGCAGTAATCTTCTGAAACAAGGTAAATTAGTAATGACCGGGGTGTAGAGCTGTAAGTGTCTGAATGACCGCCTTCATCCAAAAAAAAATTAAAAAATGCCAAAATCAAACAATGCTGTAGCTGCAAGACAGCGAAGAAAAAAAGTAATGAAGAGGACCAAAGGTTACTTTGGTCGCAGAAAAAATGTATGGACGGTTTCAAAGAATGCATATGAAAAAGGTTTAACGTATGCCTATCGTGACCGCCGCAAAAAGAAAGCGAACTTCAGAGCACTCTGGATTCAGAGAATAAATGCAGCTGTAAGGGAACATGGAATGTCCTATTCTGAATTCATGGGCAAACTGAGCAATTCAGGGATCGAAATAAACAGGAAAGTGCTGGCTGATCTGGCCATGAATGACCCAAACGCTTTTGAGGCTATTGTAAAGAAGGTTCAGTAAGCTCATGCTTAAGACATTAAAAGGGCTGTTCCACATTATGCGGACCGGCCTTTTTTTATTAAGTTAGGGCTTGAAATGGTTATTGGTTAATAGTCAGGAATAAAATTTGCCGAGATGAATATCGCATTAATTGGATACGGAAAAATGGGCCAGACCATAGAATCCCTTGGACTGGACCAGGGTCACACTTTTCCTCTGATCATAGATTTAGATAATACCGGGGATCTAAATTCTGAGAAGATACAAAAGGCGGATGTGGCCATGGAATTCACAATTCCTGACATGGCCCCGGCTAATATAATGAGCTGTATTGACCTTGGGATACCTGTTGTATCAGGTACAACGGGGTGGAATGACCGTTATAATGAGGTTGCCGATTATTGCCGGAGCAAACAGGG
>CAZIAU010000166.1:1913-6600 GCA_964536755.1 uncultured Bacteroides sp.
TTGTTTCATAATTGCTTTTGCAAGTCCTTTTGGAATATCCTTTTTTCCATGAACAGACAGCTCGCCAAGATTATGGATCGATTTTCAGCCTATACCGTTTCCATAAAGGAGGTCCACCATTCTCAAAAACTGGACGCTCCGAGTGGAACTGCCATTACCCTTGCCGAACAGATAATAAGAGAACAGCGAAGAATTAATAAATGGAGCCTGGAGGACCGGGATGATCCCAGATCCCTTACAATTGAAGCTGTTCGTGAGGGCGAGGTTATCGGTGAACATTCCATCCGTTACGATTCGGAGTTGGATTCCATCACCTTTAGCCACAAGGCAAAATCAAGGAATGCCCTTGCCGCAGGTGCTCTGATGGCCGCAGGTTTCATCAGGAACAAAACAGGTATATTCGGTATGAGGGATCTGCTCAAACTATGATCCCTGTAAATGGAAGATTCTGGAGGTACCTGGGATTCGCAATCTCGGTGATGATCTGGTCCGCCCTGGTTATCTGGATCAAACTCTGGTTCCTGATTATTTTTGACCTTGTAATCCTGGATATTTTCCTTACACGTAAGATTGACTGGACCCTTAGTAAATATGGCCTTCCAAGAGTATTTCAATCGGTTATAGAATGGGTGACCGTCTTTTTTCTGGCTATTTTGATGTCGTTCACCATAAAGGTCCTGTTTGTGGAGGCCTATAAGATTCCTACGCCATCCATGGAAGAGACACTGCTGGCAGGTGACTTTATTTTTGTAAGCAAACTGGCTTATGGTCCCCGTCTGCCCCTGACTCCCTTAAATATTCCTTTTTATCATAACAAACTGCCTTCAGGAAAGAAATCCTACTCGGAAAAATTGAAAATGCCTTATAAGCGCCTCAGGGGAATTTCAAAGGTTGAAAGGGACGATATTATCGTTTTCAATTTTCCGGAAGGGGATACAATGGTAGTACAGTACCCGGGACAAAATTATTACTCCCTGGTCAGGCAATACGGAAGAGAATATATCCTGTCCGAGTTTGATATCATAACTCATCCGGTGGATAAACGGGAAAATTACATCAAGAGGTGCATAGGGCTGCCCGGTGATACGGTGAGTATCACAGACGGTGAAATAACTGTTAACGGTGAAGTCAGACACAGGTTACCGGGACGAAAATTCAAATACTATGTAACAACCACAGGAGATCCCCTGCCCGATCATCTGCTGGATTCGTTAAAAATACTTAAATCCCCGGTTACTTACAATCAGGCAAACTCACTGCACGTTCTATACCTGGCAGAAGAGAATCTGAAATTACTGAAATCTTTCCCCGGGGTTAGAAGCATAAAAAGATATACTGAGCCCATGCTTTCATTTCAGAACCAGGAGATTTTTCCCCATAGTCCGGATTACCGCTGGACGGGAGACAATTTCGGTCCGATCAAAATACCTGCAAAAGGAGAGACGATAAAGCTAAACAGAGAAAATCTCCCTCTATATAAGCGTATCATTGATGTTTACGAGCAAAATGAACTCCACGTTAACGAGAAGGGCATTCAAATCAATGGTAAGCGGGATTCAACTTACACCTTCAAAATGGATTACTATTTTGTTATGGGAGACAACCACCATAACTCTGCTGATTCCCGCTACTGGGGATTTGTTCCCGAGGATCACCTTCTGGGGAAAGCAGTTGTCGTATGGTTTTCTATCGAACCAGACAGCTCAATCATTGACGGTTTAAGAAAAGAGCGTATATTTAGTTCCATAAAATAAACGAGTTGATATGAATCTAATCAAGTTATTGAAACACAAATATTTCAGGTTCGGTGTAGCCGTAACTATCTATATTCTATTTGTAATCTGGCTGAAGAATTTCTGGTTTCTGTTCGGGATTCCCATAGTATACGATATCTACGTAAGTAAAAAGGTAAACTGGTCCTTCTGGAAAAGCAGGAAAAAGAAGAACAACGTGATTGTTGAGTGGATCGATGCCCTGATCTTCGCCGTGGTGGCAGTCTCACTTATAAATATTTTCCTTTTTCAGAATTATAAGATCCCTACTCCGTCAATGGAAAGCAGCCTGTTGGTTGGTGATCATCTCTATGTAAGCAAGACTGCTTATGGTCCGAGAACGCCGAATACGCCACTGGCCGTTCCATTCCTGCCGAATACTGTGCTTGGAAGAAAATCTTACCTGGAATGGATTCATCTTCCGTATAAACGTTTGAAAGGTTTCAGCCATGTCAAAAAGGATGATATCGTTGTATTTAATTTCCCGGCATCGGATACAGTGGCTCTTGAAAAATCAGATCACAAGCTATATGCAAAGGGCAATTTTGATTATTACGACCTGATAAGGGATGAAACCTACAACCTTATGATGACCGACCAGGCCAGGAATAACAGGACCCTCCCTTACAAAGTGTATGAAGAACATGTAAGGAAACAGATTGCCCAGATGTATGACGTGGAAACCAGACCAGTTGACAGGAGAGATAATTATATTAAAAGATGTGTTGCCATAGCAGGGGAAACCATCCGGGTTATTAATAATGATGTATACGTAAATGGTGAGCAACAGAAAGAATTTAAAGGATTACAGCGCTGGCATAGTGTAAGGACTAACGGAACACCTATCAACCCGAGGGCTCTTGAGCCATTTGGAATAAGCAGGGACCTTGCCGATGTCCGTCATAATCCCAACTATACCTTTCCACTGACCGAGGAGGTTGCCCGGCAGATCGCCAGTCTCCCGGGAGTAGAAAGCGTTGAACGGATGAACCTCTTTTCTGAAGGTCAGTATGATCGTGACATCTTTCCGCATGACGAGCGTTATCCCTGGAACCTGGAGTTCTTCGGACCGCTGACTGTTCCAGCCAAAGGTGAAACGGTTGAGTTATCATCGCTTACCCTCCCCCTCTACAGAAGGATCATTGAAGCCTATGAACAGAATGACCTGGAGGTAAGGGGCGACCAGATTTATATCAATGGGGAGGCTGCCTCTTCATACACCTTTAAGATGGATTACTTTTTTATGATGGGGGATAATCGACACAACTCGGCCGACTCCAGATTCTGGGGTTTTGTTCCCGATGATCATATTATCGGAAAACCCAGGATAATCTGGCTGAGTATCGATAAGGAATATGGCAAGATCAGGTGGAACAGGATGTTCAAAATAGTCAGGGCCGACCGGTAGTAATCCTGTTGTCTTGGTATACCCGGCACTATATAACGGTCCAGTAAATTACTTCGCCCGCCTGGTCAGGGAGAAGGAGATTGTCCTGGAACAATTCGATCACTATACCAAACAGACCTACCGAAACAGATGCAGGATAGTGGGTCCGAACGGCTTGCTCACACTCTCCATTCCCGTAAAAAGGAGAAGGGGCGGGAAAACACTTCACAGGGATATCAGGATAGATTATGATACACAGTGGAATAAGGTCCACTGGAGAAGCCTGGTGGCTTCCTACGCATCATCGCCATTTTTCGAATATTTTATGGACGATCTTGCAGTTTATTATGAACGGAATTTCGAATTCCTTCTGGATCTGAACCGAAACCTGATGGAAAATATCCTGCAGCATATGAACCTCGACATCCCGGTAAAACTCACCAACCGGTTTTCGGGATTCAAGGGAGAGAATGATCCCCAGATCTTTATTTCATCAAAAATTGATCAGGCGGTCGCAGACCCAGGATTCACTCCCGTTGAGTATCACCAGGTATTCTCTGACCGCCTTGGTTTTCAATCAAATACAAGTGTTCTGGACCTGCTCTTCAATGAAGGGCCTTCTGCCTTGTCGGTTCTTCAGGAATGTATCAAAACTTAAGGCCCAGTGTAACCATAAGGTTATTTGCATTGATCTGGTTTACAGATACCTCGTTTAATCCGGGTTCATAGGCATAAAGTCCGTATATCTCCGTTCTGCCGGAGTGGGCATAACTGATATCCAGATAGGCTGTTTTTGACCTGAATCCAATTCCTGCCGAATAAATCCATTCCCCTGCATCGTTCCGGTTATCTGTAAACGGACTCATCAGGTACTGTGTTCCTGCCCTGAAGTAAAGGGAATTCAGTCGATACTCTGCCCCCGCCTTTATATTGTGTGCTGCCTGGAAATCGTTACGTATCCTGTCATTCTCATCGTAAAATTTATAATCACTGGCATCCAGTCGGGAGGAAGAATAATCCACATATTCGTATCCTGCCGAAACACTGGCTTTCTTGAATAGGATCAAGGAAGCATGGACGTTGGCACGCCAGGGTGTTTTCAGTTCATAATCGTATATCCCGTTGGGTGAACTGGAACTGGCATCGGCGTATCCTGAAGCATTGTCCCAGTAAGCATTAATATCGGTAAATTTTTCGTCCGTAAGGTGATAGTACGTGGGCATCTGGAATGATGCGCCAACCCTGATCATCTGGACAGGTCTTACTATCATTCCGATCCGAAATGTATATCCCCATCCCTGGGTGCTGTTGAATTCCCTGAACCGGAAACTGTCAAAATCCAGTACATGATTGTCGAAATCGGTTTCGGTATGATAAATCTCTTCGTTGAACCTGACTGAATGGATCCCCAGTGTGGCCCCAAAATAGAGCAGGTTGCTGAAATTAAAAGCCCCCGAAAGAGAGTACTCCCCGATATACCCTGACTGTTCCGATACCCTGGTTTGCTCCTGTCCGTATCCATCCAGTT
>CAZIAU010000167.1:0-6592 GCA_964536755.1 uncultured Bacteroides sp.
AGGATGCCCAGAATGATCCCGACTATAGAGGCCAGTACTATAGCTGATACAGCCAGGATCAAAGTGTTGGGAAATACATCCCGTATCATTGCCCCGACAGGTTGCCGGTTCTGAAAACTTGTCCCCAGGAAAGGGGGCTTGATGGCCATTATCCATCCGCTCCCGGTTTCAAATATGATTAAAGCCTTACTGTATTTTTCCTTATCAAAATAGAAGTAATGGTCCATTTCATCCTTATGGAAAGAGAGAGGTGACAGATCATTAATATACCTTGCGTACTGGGTTATCAGGGACCTGTCCAGACCAAGTTCATGCCGTATTGCTTCTACAGTATCCAGATCTGCCCTCTGGCCCAGCATCATACGGGCGGGATCGCCGGGTAAAACATTAAACAGGAGGAAAACAACTGTAACAACTCCCCATAAGACAAGGAGAGCATAACCCAGACGATTTATTGCGTTGCGTAACAACCGGATCAGACTTTAACTGGAGAAATGTAATCGGATATGATAAGCAGGATAATAATTCCCAGGATAAATGCCAATACCACAAGTTTCTCCCGCTGATGTGCAATATTTTCCATAAGGAATCCGGGCATAATCTCTTCCAGATCGATCACGTTAAAAGTGAAGTTCTCGAAAATTCCTGCCTCCCTCAGCATCTCCGCCTCTTCATCCATCGGAGCAGATGCATTGCCAATAAGTTCGGACCACTCCGGATCCACCTCCTCAATACCCGGAAAATCTGTGGAACTCCATTTTCCGACAATAGTACCGTTCTTAAGCAACAAGAATCCGGGATTTGATCTGATGATGGTTTTTAACATAATGTCATCTCCCGAATAGAATGAATAACCAAGTTCCAGTGAGCGTGTAATTGCATTTGCCTCCTGTGATGGAGATGCGGTGACGGCATAAAACGAAAAACCTTCGGAAAGCAATTCAATTTGAGCCCACCCTCTGGCTCTGATCAGGGCATCCTCATCAGAGTCTGACAGGTCATGGGCAATCAATAACAGGCAGTATCCCCTGTCAGAAAGTATCGACCCGGTAATGTCGGAACCCAGGTTATCAGTAATGGTAAAATCATGGATAGGTGGTTCGTAACCCTTTTTCACAAGTTTTGACTCACTGCTCACAAACTCCCATTTCAAGGTATCCCTGGGATAATCACCGATACTGAATTTTTCCGTTTTGCCTGTGGATCTATTCATGTAAACCAGTGTGGTTTCATATTCATCAACCGGTGCTCCCTCCGGTATATCCATTTCATCAGCGATTATTGTTCCCAGATCGTAAGGTCTGAAATCAAGCAGTGGCAGGTGCCTGAAGTTCCAGAATGAAAAACAGGCCACCATTCCATACAGGGCGATCACTATGATCCACTCCCCCGGAGCGGTCAACTGTTCCCTGATTTTCCTTCTCTGCACGTACAGGACCATAACAAAGACCATCAGAACCAGGTTCTTGAAGAAGGTCTGCCAGTTTGTCAATATAAGTGCATCTCCGAAGCAGCCACAGTCCGAAACCGGGTTAAAGAGAGCAAGTGCAAATGTCAGAACCGTAAAGAAGGACATGAACCACATCAGAACCGGATAAAAGATCCGTCTCCGGTAGCCCAGTATGAGTGTAATTCCCAGCACCAATTCAAATGCAGACAGAAGAATTCCCAGAGGAAGTGCCAGGAACTCCAGGAAACCCAGGTGAAACGCATTGAAGTAATCGGAAAACTTATAGGCAGATCCAAGCGGGTCAACCGCCTTTACAAATCCACTGAAGATAAATACTGCTCCCAGAATGAATCTGCTTAAGAGACTAATAAATTTCATTTTTAAATATCTATATGGTTCACTATCAATTCGGAAATTGCTCCCGGGGAAAGCATTTCACCCGATTTATCCGTGCATTCAATCAATTCAAGATCATCTACAAAATGGTGCAACTCAATATATATCCGGCGAACCTTCTCCTGAAAGTCCAGATTCTCTTCGTGTATATCCCTTTCCCCCTTCAAATAATCGCGATCTGCCCCGTTCCTCTGATTGAGGAGTTGATTTTTTGTAAATTCAAATGGAACGTTCAGGTAGAGATTGATACCGGGCCTGGGAAGCGCATTTTGCACAAACTCAAAATCCAGGATCCAGTCCCTTAACCTGTCACTCTCCTGCCTGTCTTCAATTTTTGCACACTGAAAGGCAATGTTTGAATATACATATCTGTCAACCAGTACCAGATAATCCTCATCCATCCACTTCCTGATCTGACTGGCAGCCTCTCTCCTGTCCCCCGCAAAAATCAGGGCAACCAGGTATGGATCAACCTGGTCAATGGACCCCATTTCACCCCTCAGGAACCTTGCTACCAGTTTTCCATAGATTCCCTCTTCGAGCCTGGGGAAATGAAGGTATTTATAGGCAATTGATTTATTTTCCAGGTAATCCTTCAGAAGTCTCATCTGTGTGGATTTTCCCGATCCGTCCAGTCCCTCGATCACTATGAAGCGCATGTTCAGTTTTCGGATTATTTAATGTATTTTTATCCAGTCTCCAAACTTACAAAATATCGATCCAACTCGAATGATTTGATGAATAACTTGTCCACAACAGGCACCCTGTTTTCAAAGAGACACTCCCTGAACCTGCAGGGCCGGATCCTGAATCTCTCAACACCGGTAGTAATGGGCATATTGAACGCTACTCCAGATTCCTTTTATCCCCGAAGCAGGTTGCTCAATCCTGAAGATGCCGTTGCCAGAGCCAGGGAGATGCTGGAACAGGGAGCAAAAATAGTGGACGTGGGGGCCGTATCTTCAAGACCGGGTGCAGAAGAGGTAACCGAAGAGGAGGAATTGAACAGGCTATCTCCTGTCATCGAGGCAATACGAAGGGAAATTCCTGATTGTGCAGTTTCGGTAGATACCTGGCGTGGAAGCGTGGCCCGGGAAATGTATGAAAGATATGGCATTCATATGGTGAACGATATTTCTGCAGGCCAGATGGATCAGTCCATGTTCCAGGTTATGGCCAGTCTGGGAATCCCGTATGTGATTATGCATATGCAGGGAAAACCCTCCAATATGCAGGATGCACCCCTTTACGAGAATGTGGTCGATGAGCTGTTACAGTTCTTTGGTGAGCGGGTAGATAAACTTCGGAAAAAGGGTATTAACGATATAGTAATAGATCCGGGATTTGGATTCGGGAAGACACTGGAACAGAATTACGAACTGCTCACACATATGGATGCATTCAGGATTTTCGAACTTCCATTGATGGTTGGACTATCACGCAAGTCAATGATAAATAAAGTACTTGAAACAGATTCTGATCACTCTCTTGTGGGCACAACTGCCGCACATATGGCAGCTCTGATAAATGGTGCCAGTATTCTCAGGGTCCATGATGTAAGGGCTGCCATTGAAACGATAAAGATCTTTGAACAGATTGTGCAAAGCCGCACCCGGAGTGTTTGACATCTTTTAGTAAATTTAACAACAATAGGGATCATAATGCTCAGCGCCTTCATACATATCCGACTGCTCGATGTGATAGACATCATCCTGGTGGCAGCCCTGTTGTATCAGCTTTATATGCTTATAAGGGGTACTGTTGCTTATAGCATTGCACTGGGAATAGGAGCAATCTATATCTTCTGGTGGGGGGTGAGAGCATTGAATATGGAATTACTCAGCAACATTCTCGGATCTGTACTCGGGGTCGGGGTAATAGCACTCATTATTGTATTCCAGCAGGAGATCAGAAGATTCCTTATTTACATCGGCTCCAGGTATGTGGAGGGGAACAGAATTAGTTTTGAGAAAATATTAAATATCAGGTTTGAATCCAAACCCCAGATAAAGATCCGTTCCATATTGAAAGCCGTAATGCAGTTTTCACTGGAGAAAACGGGTGCCTTAATTGTGATCAGACGAAAATCCAATCTTGACATGTATGCCGAAACCGGTGATATCCTCAATGCAGAAACCTCAAGCAGGCTTTTTGCCAGCATATTCCACAGGACCAGCCCGTTGCATGACGGAGCAGTTATCGTGGAGAATGATAAAATAAAAGCAGCACGGGTGATCCTTCCGGTAACCGAAAAACTGGATCTCCCCCCGGAATACGGGCTCCGTCACAGGGCCGGACTGGGAATATCTGAAGTGACCGATTCAATGGTCATCATCGTTTCAGAAGAGACCGGCCAGATATCCCTGGCTGAGAATGGTATACTTCATAAGAACATAACCAGTAAATTTCTTCGACAGAAACTGGAGGAGAACTTCGGATAGATGTCGATCAGGATCTCCTGAACACTGATCTTTCCTCTTTGTGAATCAATCGCTGT
The DNA here is from genome assembly GCA_964536755.1 of uncultured Bacteroides sp. GTDB lineage: Bacteria > Bacteroidota > Bacteroidia > Bacteroidales. The sequence goes on from CAZIAU010000167.1 coordinate 4,344, forward strand.
ATGTTTGACCTGTGGGTGATAAAGGTCAGGATGGGCACCAGAATGGCAAATACCCAGAATGCTTTGTATTCTACATGAAAAACAAAGATCACCCAGAAAGGATATGACAGGACCGCCAAAAGGGATCCAAGGGCAGAGAGTTTGAATATCAGGAATACAGTAAGGTATACCCCCATGGCAGCCAGGGCGGTAAAAGGATGGAGAGCAAGCGCAACTCCTGCCGTGGTTGCCACACCTTTTCCCCCCTTAAACCCGGCAAACAGGGGATAAATATGTCCGGCTACCGCGAGTAATCCCAGTCCGATCCTCAGAATTATCCATCCCTCCGAATCCGGCACAATTTCATCCTGCAGGTTAGCCAGGCTCACAGCCAGGTACCCCTTCAGCATGTCCATAACAAGCACCATAACTCCAATGGTGGTTCCAAGTATACGAAAAGCATTGGTGGCACCGGCATTACCGCTTCCGTGTTCCCTGAGGTCAATTCCCTTTAATCCCTTTCCTATCCATACCGAAGAGGGGACGGAACCAAGGATATACGCCAGAGGGAAAATGAAAATCAGGATGATCATATTTGCGGACCGGCTGCGACAAGAGCCTTTCCTGCATCGTTATCGGTAAATTGTTTGAAATTCTCAATGAATAGTTGTGCAAGTTCTCTGGCCTTCCTGTCCCATTCGGCAATATCTTCATAGGTATCCCTCGGATCAAGAATATCAGTGGCCACACATGGAAGTTCAACGGGAACTTCAAGGTTAAAATAGGGGATCAGTTTTGTTTTTGCCTCATCTACCCTGCCTTCCAGGATGGCATCAATTATACAACGAGTGTCTCCAATGGATATGCGTTTACCGGTACCGTTCCAACCGGTATTCACCAGGTAAGCTTTAGATCCTGCTGCTTCCATTCGTTTTACCAGCTCCTGCCCGTATTTGGTTGGATGCAGGGTGAGGAAGGCAGCTCCGAAGCAGGCTGAGAAAGTGGGAACCGGTTCGGTTACACCTCTTTCAGTTCCGGCAAGTTTTGCCGTAAAACCCGAAAGAAAATGATATTTGGTTTGCTCAGCAGTCAGTCTGGAAACCGGGGGCATTACGCCAAATGCATCGGCGGTCAAAAAGATCACCCTGGAAGCGTGACCGGATTTGGAAACCGGTTTCACAATATTATCAATATGATACAGGGGATAGGATACCCTTGTGTTCTGGGTTTTCGATCCATCACTGTAATCCACTTTACCATCTTCCGCCACAACAACATTCTCCAGCAATGCATCCCTTTTAATGGCATTGTAGATGTCGGGTTCGCTTTCAGGGCTCAGATTAATTGTCTTTGCATAACACCCGCCTTCAAAATTGAAGACCCCGTCATCATCCCATCCGTGCTCATCATCTCCGATCAAAGCGCGTTTCGGATCAGTTGAAAGCGTTGTTTTTCCGGTTCCCGACAGCCCGAAGAATATAGCTGTATCTCCTTCGGCACCTACATTGGCTGAACAGTGCATCGAGGCAATTCCCTTCAGCGGCAGGTAATAGTTCATCACTGAAAAAATTCCTTTTTTCATTTCACCTCCATACCATGATCCGCCGATTACAGCCTTCTTCTCGGTCAGGTTAAAAAAAACGAAAACTTCCGAATTAAGCCCCTGTTCCTTCCATTTCGGATTGGTTATTTTGGATGCATTCAACACCACAAAGTCGGGTTCAAAATCAACCAGTTCCTCCTTGCCGGGTCTTATGAACATATTTTTTACAAAATGTGCCTGCCAGGCCACCTCCATGACAAATCTTACCTTAAGCCTGCTGTCTTCATTGGCACCGCAGAAACCATCCAGAACAAATAACCTTTTACCTGAAAGCTGGCTTGCTGCCAGATCATATCCATGATCCCACACCTCTTTTGTGATCGGCTTATTGTCAGAACTTATAATGGTTTCAGATTTCCACCAGACTGTATCTTCTGTTTTCGCATCCTTAACAATGTATTTGTCCTTGGGTGAGCGTCCGGTAAAAATTCCGGTATCCACACAAACCGCTCCGGATTCACTTTCCACCCCTACTTCATATCCCTCCAGCGAAGGATCCATCTCCTCCCTGTACAACTGTTCGTAGGTTGGATTATAGATAACTTCTTTCACATCACTTAAACCATACTGACTTAGTTTCAATTTCTCTAAAATATCACCCATACTGTTACTATTTTTAAGCTGATTTTGTAATATAATTTCAAATTCAAGGGAATTAAGGGGAATC
>CAZIAU010000168.1:0-6580 GCA_964536755.1 uncultured Bacteroides sp.
TCAATTTCGTCTCTATAACCTGGGCGATGAGGATGTGCAGGGGATCTATGTTCACGTTGAACAGATTGATGGAAATATTTCAGGCCTTACCTTCCCTAAATCCATAAGCCTGGGTTATTACCCTTCGTATTATATGCAGGATGTATCTGTTCCCATAAAAGGCAATAAGAATCTTTCAGATGGTCTGGCCACACTCAAGGTATATACCACAGAGGAGAAAGGGTTGTCATCAAACGATCAGATTATCGAAATCAGAACCCGGAAATATCAACCTCCTGAACTTAAAATCGTTAACGCTGAATTCACGGGTCAGGGTGGTAAGGAAATCAAACTAAACCAGCCCATTAAACTGAATATTACCATTAAAAATGATGGGAAAGGAACTGCCTATGAGGTTGAATCCATGCTCAGGTTAATTAATGATAATGTACAATTTGTTGGCACAAAGCCAGAGTTCAGTATTGACGAAATCTTAAGTGGTAAGACCTATGACTTAAATTATCAGATCCTGGCGAATAAGAATTATTTTTTACCCGAACTGCCTGTAATACTGGAGCTTTCAGAGGATATTAGCGAATTCCACATGGATACAATGTTCATGGCTTCCATTAATTTTCCTGAAGAGAAAAAGGAGATGCTTGCAGAATCCGTACCTGATAAAGCCGTTGAAGCAGATAGCCCGGAAACGAAGGAACCTGAAATAACTCTGGCAACTCTTGCTCTTCCGGATCTTGAGTTGTTTAACCTGGAATTTTATGACGACAACGATAACAATGTTATTGATGTAGAGGAAACCTGCAAAATAGAATTCAAAGTCAGGAATTCAGGCACCGGTCCGGCAAAAGAGGTCTCGGTTCACATCAGCCAGACGAATACCGGCATTGATGGTTTAGAATTCCCCGAAACCATAAAACTCGGAGTATTGGATCCCGGAACCGAGGAGGATGTTACAATTCCTATTAAAAGCCAGGGCTCTCTCCCTTCAGATCTGGCAGAATTCCGAGTTGAAGTACGTGAATCACGGGGACTGGACGCCTTCCCCCTGGTCTTTGAAGTAAAAACAGAGAAGCAGCAGGAACCTGATCTTGCTATCGAATTTTCCGATTTCATTGATGAATCGGGCCAATTAAGGCGTAACTATCCCATCGAACTGTTAGTGTCAGTTAAGAACAATGGTCCTGGTAAGGCTTCAGGATTAAAAGTACAGTTTGAATTACCCAATGAAGCCTGTGTGTTACTTGGAGATAAAAACAAATTCAATCTGGATTTACTGAATAGTGGAGAAACCAGGAATTTCAGTATGTTGTTCACCGCCACGCGCAGATACACGGCCAATGAGATCCCGGTAAAAGTTACGATTACCGAATCTCAGAATAAATATGGAATGGATACTATCCTGGTGGGGGACCTAAATAAAGATTTTCAGGCCCAGATAACACATAAAGTTGAGCCCAGGGTTGTTGAACAGAAAACTGCAGAACCTGCAGTTAATCAACAGAGCGCTGAACAGCCTGCTGTTGATCTGCAGAGGACCGAACAGCCTGTTGTTGATCTAAGAGGTGGAGGCGATCCGCTCAAAGGACTGGGATATGAAGAAGCCATAAACGACATGAAGATAGGCCGTTATTTTGCGCTTATAATCGGAATCGATGATTACAAAGGGATATGGCCTCCTCTTAAGAATGCGGTAAGGGATGCCCAGTCAGTTGAAGAGCTTCTTAAAGCCAAATATAAATTCGATCATTTCAGGGCACTTTACAACGATATGGCCACCGGGGAAAATATTATCCGTGAGTTTGAATGGCTGGTCCGGAATGTAACGCCGGAAGACAATATACTGATCTTTTTTTCGGGTCATGGAGAATATAAACAGGAACTGAACAGGGGCTTCTGGATCCCTGTTGAAGCCCGGACTGCATCCACATACGATTATATTTCCAATTCAGTTATTCAGGACTTTCTCAGTTCGATCAATTCAAAGCATACATTGTTGATCTCGGATGCCTGCTTCAGCGGCGATATTTTCAGGGGCACCACTATATCGATACCCTTTGAAAAAAGTGAACGGTACTACAGGACAGTTAATACAAAGGTTTCCAGGCAGGCAATTACCTCCGGCGATATGGAACCTGTTATGGATGGTGGAAGAGATGGTCATTCTGTTTTTACTTACTACCTGCTGAAGAGTTTAGATACCAACGCGAATACCTTTTTTGATGCATCCCAGTTATATAATGATCTGAAGATCCCGGTGGTAAATAATTCAAATCAAACTCCTGAATTCCAACATTTAAAGAATACTGGAGATGAGGGTGGTCAGTTCATATTCATCAGAAAATAATTTTCACAAGTGATTAAGAATTCTTTCCTCATTGAAAAAATATAAAATGAGATACCTGTTCTGTCTGTTCTTTTCCACCATTTTCTCTATTCCGGTACTATTCTCCCAACAAAACAATTTTATAACATATACAGCCAGGAATGGTCTGCCGGTATCAACGATTTTTGCCATCACCCATGACTCCCGGAACTATTTATGGATCGGTACTGATGGGGGAGGTCTATGCAGATTTGATGGTTCTGAGTTCAGGACTTTTACCACAAAGGATGGGTTAGCCGGGAATCAGGTCCGATCAATCCTGGAAGATTCCCGCGGTAATCTCTGGATAGGGACAGAAAACGGGATCTCGGTCAACAATGGTTATGGATTTAAAACCATCAGAGAGGAACTGGGACTCTCCGAAAGCACGGTAATCGACCTCCTGGAAGATCGAAAGGGCAACATCTGGGCAGCAACTGACCTGGATGGCCTGAGAAGGATCTCCGGATTTGGGACGGATTCACTTATGATCGAATCCTATACAATGGCAGATGGGCTTTCCGGAAAATTCGTCTTTGACATCCACGAGGATGATCTGGGTAGATTATGGCTGGCCATCGCTGGCGGACTTGATATCATGGTCCCGGATGAAGATGGTTACAGCATTTACCACCCTGGCAGGAGACTGGCCATATCCAATTTGAGAACCACATCTATCTTTCAGGACCGGAAGGGATATCTCTGGATAGGTACAAGGAATTCCGGGGCAATCAAAATAACAGATCACCATAACCTGGATTCACTTGAAATAACTATATACGATTATTCATCGGGATTGAATGACAACCTGGTCTGGAATATCATAGAAGATCTGTCTGGTGAGATCTGGATCGCTACAGATGAAGGGGGAATTAATGTTCTTACGCAGAATGGATTCAAATACCTGACTAAAGAACAGGGACTTCCTTCCAACCAGATCTACCGGCTGTACATGGACCGGGAAAAGAATATCTGGATCGGAACATATGGAAGCGGGCTTTCAAAATTTCTGGGAAACCATTTTTCACATTATCTGAATGATGGGCTTTCCGGGAAATATAACATATCAAGTATTAAGGAGGATGCTCATAAGAATTTATGGATAGGTACTTTCGGTGAGGGATTAATCAGAATGAGCTTACATCAGGATAAGGCTGTATTTGAATTTATTACCAAAGAAGATGGTCTTGCCGCAAATGATATAACTTCCATAGACATCGATAAGGATGAAAATATCTGGATATCCTATGCCACAGCCGGGATTGGAAAAATAACCTCTTCCGGGATCGATCATTACACCAGGGAGAAGGAGATGATCATAAGTAATTCCGTTAACTGCCTGATGTTCGATTCGGACGAAAATCTGTGGTGTGGGACAAATGGCGGGATCACTATTTACTCCGATGGTAATATAATTAATCTGGATAGATCCATTGGACTGACCAGCAACAAAATACAGACCTTTCTTGAGGACAGGTATGGCGACATCTGGATCGGTTCCCGGAACGGGTTGATGAAAATGAGGGCACCCGATCTGACCACCTACGATGATGAAGAGGGGTTGGATGATCTGATTATTAATTCATTGGCAGAAGATTACAAAGGGAATATCTGGATAGGAACATTGGGGGGAGGCATTTACAAATATGACCGGCATGAACAGGATATTAAACCCATAAAAAACATTGCAAATGACAGTATAATCAGCTCTAACAATATATTTTCACTGGTATTCCAGAATGACACTATACTGATCGCCGGGACTGAAAAAGGGTTTGATAAGATTTTTCTGGATGCATCACAAAGTGTGATTTCCGTCAAAAGTTATGATGAATCCAATGGATTTTTCGGAATTGAAAACAATCTCAATGCCATCTGCAATGATATGAATGGAAGCTACTGGTTCGGAACTGCTGACGGACTTACCAGGTATATTCCAACACTTGAATACAACAACCTCAAACCTCCCAAAACATACATTACCGGGATAAAGATAAGGTACGAGGAAAAAGATTGGAATGAGAGCCAGTTTGAAGTATTCCCATGGCTGAATTTACCCATAGACCCTGTATTCAAGTGGTCTGACAATCATATTACCCTGCAGTATTCGGGTGTTTCACTTTCCAATCCCGAGAAGATCCGGTACAGGTACCGGCTTATTGGATTAAATGAAGAGTGGTCCCCCTCAACACAGAATAATGAGGTCATCTACCAGAACCTGGAGCCGGGCCAGTATGAATTCCAGGTGATCGCTGAAAATGAGAATGGAATATGGATTAAAAATCCAGCCAGTTTCACTTTCACTATCAAACCACCCGTATGGCGCCAGTGGTGGTTTTATGTAATGATTACTCTTATTCTCCTTGCCACGGCATTCCTGTTGATACGGAACAGGGAAAAACAGCTCATCCGGAAAAACAGGGAACTTGAGATAAAAGTCAGGGAGAGAACCAGGGAAATCAATGATCAGAAGGAAGAGATCGAGGCGCAGAGGGATGAAATTCAAATACAGAGGGATGAAATTGAAAAGCAGCGGGACTTGGTAATTTCTCAGAATAAGGAGATTACAGACAGTATCTACTATGCCCAGAGGATCCAGAAAGCCGTCCTGCCTCATGATAATTATATGAAGATTGTAATGCCTGATTACTTCGTCATATATAAACCCAGAGATATTGTAAGCGGTGACTTTTACTGGGTTAAGGTGGTTATGAATCATTTGATCATAGTTGCCGCTGACTGTACGGGTCACGGTGTCCCCGGAGCATTTATGAGTATGCTTGGAATAACACTGCTCAATGAACATATCGACGAAAGCACCATTGACAATCCGGGTGAAATCCTGAATCTCCTTCGAAAGAAAGTCAAGGATATAATGGCCCAGGAAGGTAAGATGGAGGAGCAAAAGGACGGAATGGATATGGCCCTGATTATATATGACAACGAAAGCAGGGAGCTCAAGTTTTCAGGAGCATATAATCCCCTATATCTTCTCAGAAAAAAGAGTAACATTCCGGATAAACAGCTCCAGACAGCCATATCCATTGAAAATGAAAGTTATATCTTGTATGAATTTAAAGGAAACAGGCAACCTATTGGTATTCACTCGATTGAAACAGATTTTACAACACAAACCATAAAACTTGAATCACAGGATACATTCTATATTTTTTCAGATGGTTTTGTGGATCAATTTGGCGGAAAGAATCGTAAGAAGTTCAAGGCTCTAAACTTTAAGAAATTGCTGCTCTCTTTGCAGGAAGAAACATTGAGCAGCCAAAAACTGGAAATTGAAAAAACTTTTGAATCCTGGCGCGGCGACTACGAACAAATTGATGATATATGCATAGTTGGAGTGAAGGTTTAAGCAGATGGATGCTTTCCTTATCTGGCTCCCCAGGTAGGACTTGAACCTACGACCTACGGATTAACAGTCCGCCGCTCTAACCAACTGAGCTACTGAGGAATTTTTATGCCCAACAAACAGCTCTTATTGAGCGACGCAAAAATAAAGGCTTTTCATCAATAAAACAACTCCTTTTACAAAAAACCTTAACACATCATTTTAAATTGAATCTTAACCTATTTGTGAATAATTATATATTTGTAATAAACCTTCAGAAATATGGCAAAAGTACTTGGAATGGGAAATGCCCTTGTGGACATTATAGTGAAAATTGATAACGATGAGATTCTTGAAAGTTTTGGATTACGTAGAGGCAGCATGACCCTTGTTGATCTGGATACTTCCAATTACATTCATGCCGAAACCGCCGGAATGGACAAAACAAAAGCCTCCGGTGGATCTGCCGCAAATACCATTCACGGTCTTGCACACCTCGGATTGGAAACAGGTTTTGTTGGTTCTGTGGGGATGGATGATATGGGTAAATTTTTCAAGAAGGATATTCAGGTGAATAAAATTAAGCCCCTTCTTTTCAGAAGTATGCATGAAACTGGCAGGGCCATAGCACTTATCTCCTCAGATACGGAACGGACTTTCGCCACTTACCTTGGTGCTGCGTTGGATCTGACAGAGGATGATATTTCTCATGATGTTTTCGAAGATTATGATTACCTGTACCTGGAAGGATACCTGGTACAGAACAGGGAAATGCTTGAGAAAGCCATGCGGCTGGCTTCAAAAGGAAACCTGAAGGTGTGTCTGGATCTTGCCAGCTATAATATTGTGGAGGAGAACAGGGAGTTCCTCCTTCATCT
>CAZIAU010000169.1:0-6558 GCA_964536755.1 uncultured Bacteroides sp.
TAGGGGTACACACGCTTTCCAGGCGTGCCAGTTCAACCACTCCTGCACCTCTCCGTAAAATCTGATAACTCTTCGGCCAGTGCCCGAGCTTCTTCAAATCCTCTTAATCCAAATTTTTATAAGAACCACTCCTGCATCGGGTTACGCTTGTTCCGGTGGAGATTTTCGCGGCGAAAAATACAAAAAAATATTTATACTAGCACTCATGTCAGAGTGATTTCTCCTCTCAGTGATTTATTTAAAAGCATTTTAACCTCCTCATCCGCTAAATTCTGAGCCAGAAGTACCATTAGTTTTGTGACTGCAGCTTCAGTAGTGATGTCGTAACCACCTATAACACCACACTTTAGCAGGTGCCTGCTTGTTTCATACCTTCCCATTTCAACACTGCCCCTCCTGCACTGGGTAACATCAAGAAATATTATTCCACGTTCAATAGCTCTTTGTATCCTTTCAAGAAACCAGTTCGCTGTGGGAGCATTCCCTGCTCCGAATGTTTCCAGTATTACCGCTTTTAATCCTTCACTTTCCAGAATTGCATCCAGATATTTTTCATTTATACCAGGGAACAGTTTAACGATGGCTATATGGTTATTTAGTTTTTTGTGCACAATCAGTTCCCTGAATTTCCCCGGATAATTAATAATCGAACGGTTATAGTTCAGGTGGACCCCGGCACGGGCAAGGTAGGGAAAGTTGGCCGATTGAAATGCATTGAATTCTTCAGCATTTTCTTTTGTGGTCCTGTTTCCCCTGGAAAGTTTGCTTTCAAAATAAATGCATACCTCCGGTACCACCGGTGAGCCATATTCAATGGCCGCAGCAATCACTATGGAGGTAATCAGGTTCTCTTTGCCATCCGTCCTGAGGTCCCCTATGGGAAGTTGTGCACCGGTAAATATTACCGGCTTGGCAAGGTTCTCCAGCATAAAACTTAATGCTGAGGCTGAATAGGCCATTGTATCTGTGCCATGCAGGATCACAAAACCATCAAAGGCATGATATTGCTCTTCTATTATCTCAACCAGTTTTATCCAGGTGGATATATTTATTTCCGATGAATCGATGGGAGGATCAAAGCTTATGGCTTCAATGCGGTATCCATATTCTTCAATTTCCGGGATCAGGTTTTTGATGTTATTGAAATCCAGTAATTTCATTGATCCGTCTAGCGGATCTTTCAACATACCAATGGTACCCCCGGTATAGATAATTAATATTGAACGGTTTTTTTGATTCATTCAGCCGTACCTCATAAATAGCTTTTCAGCATTCCGGGTTGTTAACTCTCCAACCTTCTCTTTTGTCAAGTTATGAATTTCTCCAATTTCAGCTGCAATTTCAACCAGATAACTGCTTTCATTTCTCTTTCCCCGGTAAGGGACCGGCGCCAGGTATGGAGCATCCGTCTCGAGAAGTAAGCTGTCCAGGGGAATGGCTTTTACTAACTGGCGAAGGTTCGAATTTTTGAAGGTGACAATTCCATTTATTCCGATCATGAAACCATAGGAAAGCGCTTTTTCCAGATCCTCCCTGGATCCTGTAAAGCTGTGAAATACACCTTTCAGTTTATCGGTCCCGGCTTCATCCATAGCTCTGAAAATTACAGGGAATGAATCCCTGGAATGTATGACAACAGGGAGGTTCAGTTCCCTGGCCCAGTTAATCTGGATCAGGAAAGCCTCTTTCTGTTCATGAATAAAGGTCCTGTCCCAATAAAGATCAATACCGATCTCACCAATTGCAATGATTCCCGGACGATCCAACAGTTCCTTCATAATTCTGAGCTCATTCCTGAAATCACCCTTTACACTAGTGGGATGAAGCCCTGCCATAGGAAAACAGCTTCCCGGATAACGTTCAGAGAGTGCGAACAATGCATTCACGGTTGTACTGTCAATGTTGGGAAGGAACATCCTCGTTACACCTGCTTCCAGAGCTCTTTTGATCATGTCATCGCGGTCTTCAGAAAAGGCATCCAGGTAGAGATGTGTATGGGAGTCGGTATACATATGACTATTCTATGGCTACAAACATACAATATAACTGCAGAAAGAATTAAAACTTTCAGAGGTGATTCACATGTAAGCTCGAATAAATATGAAAAAGGGCCCATCCTGTCAGATAAGCCCTTTTACCGGAATGGTTGCACAATGAACTTTAAACCACACCCTGTGAAATCATGGCCTCAGCAACTTTCACAAAGCCTCCCACATTCGCGCCATTCATATAATTTACGAATCCGTCTGATTCTTTGCCAAAATCCACACAGGTCTGGTGTATATTTTTCATAATGGTCTGTAGCCGGTTGTCAACTTCTTCCCTGGACCAGGGCAACCGCATGCTGTTCTGTGTCATTTCGAGTCCCGATACAGCAACCCCGCCTGCATTGGCAGCCTTTGCCGGACCATAGAGAATCTTTGATTTCATGTAAACCTCAATGGCATCAGGAGTGGAGGGCATATTTGCGCCTTCACTGATAAGTCTGCACCCGTTCTTCAATAGTGTTTCAGCATCCTTCCTGTCAATCTCATTCTCGGTGGCCGACGGGAAGGCCACATCACATTTCATGTGCCAGGGCCTTTTTCCCTCAAAATATTCACACCCGAATTTTTCAGCATATTCCCTGATCCTTCCCCTGCGTATATTTTTCAGATCCATTACCCATGCAAGTTTCTCTGCACCAATTCCGTCCGGATCATAAATAGTGCCACTCGAATCCGATAGTGTGACTGCTTTGCCGCCCAGCTGGTTAAGCTTTTCGACCGTATATTGTGCCACATTTCCCGAACCTGAAACTGTGGCAATTTTATCTTTCAGGGAATCACCTAAGGTTTTCAGCATCTCTTCGGCAAAATATACAGACCCGTATCCTGTTGCCTCCGGCCTGATCAGGCTTCCTCCCCATTCAAGGGCCTTACCTGTAAGAACTCCTGTGAACTCGTTACGGATTCTCTTATACTGTCCAAAAAGGTAACCGATTTCACGGCCTCCCACCCCGATATCACCCGCAGGGACATCCGTATTGGGCCCGATGTGCCTGCACAACTCGGTCATGAAGCTCTGGCAGAATCTCATTACCTCGTTATCTGACTTACCCTTGGGATCAAAGTCCGATCCTCCTTTTCCTCCTCCCATGGGCAGGGTTGTCAGGCTGTTTTTAAGAACCTGTTCAAAAGCCAGGAATTTCAGGATACCCATGTTCACCGTAGGGTGAAAACGCAGTCCGCCTTTATAGGGGCCGATAGCCGAATTCATTTCAATGCGAAAGCCCCTGTTAATTTCAACTTCACCCTTATCATTGATCCACGGTACCCTGAAAATGATCACCCTTTCAGGCTCAGCCATTCGTTCAAGGATTTTTGCATGTTTATATTTGGGATTTTCTTCAATAAAAGGGATAAGCGATTCTGCCACTTCATGTACCGCCTGGTGAAATTCCGGTTCTGAAGGATTTTTGGCCTTTATCCTGGCCATGAATTGTTCAACTTTTGGATCCATAATGGTATTTTATTAGGTTCAACTGTCAGTAAATCTATAATTAATTAATACAGTTAAACATGTCGTTTATCATATGAAACCTATGTCATAAAACATTGTCAAATAACAGTACCGGAAACCGGAAAGCGGGTCAGGCCAGGCTGATCCTTAACCGGTACTGGTTCCCCGGTTCTATCGATATCCATTGCTTCAGTTCCATCTCTGTCAGCAATGCCAGTATCTGTGAGATGGGAATACCAGTGGATAAACTGAGACTCCCCGGATCTATGCCGGGTTTATTATTTATCAGGGAAAGGATCAGTTCTTCATCTGACGTGGGGAGAAATGCCGGTGCTGATGATTGTTCACATTGACTGTCATGAGTTTCCCATTTCAATTGTTTAATGATATCATAAGGCGTATCTACCAGTGCAGCTATATTATCTTTAACCAGGTTATTGCAACCTCTGGATCGTTTATCGGTCGACCTGCCTGGAACAGCCAGGACATCCCTGTCGTAGGACGAAGCCAGATCGGCAGTGATAAGTGCACCCCCTTTTTCGGGAGATTCAATGACAAGAGTTGCCTGAGACAAACCGGCGATAATTCGGTTGCGCCGAAGAAAATTGTTGCGTTCGGGGCCTGTCCCCGATGGGAAATCTGTGACCAGGGTTCCCTGTTCACAGATCTGTTTTGCAGTGTCCCGGTGTGTCCAGGGGTAAATGGTCGACATTCCATGGCCAAGTACGGCCACTGTCGGTATCCCGCATTCCAGGGCAGTTCTGTGTGCGATCACATCGATCCCGTAAGCAAGACCGCTCACGACAACCAGTTCATCCACCCGTGTGGAGAGCTCCCTGATGAGCTCCCTGCACATTTCTCTCCCGTAGGATGAAGCCCTGCGGGTACCTACCACACTCAGTAAGTGTTTGCTACTCAGTCCCGATTCACCACGGGTATAGATCAGGATTGGGGCATCATGGCACTGAAAGAGACGATCCGGGTATTCAGGGTCTTTATAAAAGATGGCTTTAATTCGGTGGCTCTCCATAAATGCAATCTCCTTCTCGGCCTGTTCCAGCGTCGAGGAAGTTTTAAAGGATTCCGATTTGCGCGGTCCAATCCCCTCAATTTTTTCCAGGACATGGCGTTTCTCAGTAAGTATTTCTCTTGCGCTGCCAACATTATCAATCAGATTCCTGGCTGTAACGGGACCAATGGAAGGTATCAACGTAAGTGCAATCTGGTATTTCAGTTCCGAACGGTCATACTCAGGCATCACTTTTTACTGGGTTTATGCGATGAGTTTTTGATTATCGGAGGCAGAATATTAAGATTATTATGACTGAGCCTTTACGTATTTGTCGAGGGATTGCAGGAGCTGTTGCCTGGCTTCTTTATCCATGGCTGAAAGACTGATCGGTGGAAATTTGGCAGTTTTACCCCTGAAATTCTGGTAGAGGACAATTTTCTGTTCACGTCCCAGGAAGAAACCCTGGAGGTCATATTTAATAAATTGTGTTTTTGGGATTTCAATGGAGTTTTTTCTCGCTGTAAAAAGACTCAGGGGATAATACCTTAACACGATCATCTCCCCCTGGTCACTGTATGAAATAAAGTAGGGCCGTTTCAGATAGTTAAAAGTATTGATGACAATGTAAATTGCCGCTATCAGGATGATCAACAAGTATTTTCCAAAAATGGATTCCGTCTCATCAAACCAGGGGATAAAAATGATCACAATAATCACCAGGGTGAAAATAATAGCCATTACCAGCCTGCTAAGCCAGATACGGTAAGTATTCCGTTGATTGTCGAGTTTCATGATCCGGTCTTTCTTCTAAGCCTCTCTTTTTTAATCAGGGAGAGTTCTCTCCCTGTCTGGCCCTTCACCGAGGTATTTTCCTCCACCCTGCGCATCAGGTACGGCAATACGAACCTGACCGGACCGTAGGGGACATACTTGGCCACATTGAAACCGGCTGCAGCCAGGTTAAAACTGATATGTTCACTCATGCCATACAGTTGTGAGAACCAGATCCGGTTGTCATCCGGTTTAATATTTTTCTGTTTCATAAGTTCTGTCAGATAGATGCTGGAGTATTCGTTATGCGTACCGTTAAAGATTGAAACCACATCGATGTTGTCAACGGAAATTTTCAGCGCCAGGTTAAAGTCCCTGTCGGTACTCTCCTTGTCGGGCTGAATGGGATCAAGATACCTTAATTTCTGCGCCCTCTCCCTTTCCCTTTCCATATAAGCCCCTCGAACAAATTTCGCACCCAGGAAAAAATGTTCTTCCCTGGCCGTTTTTATGTCAGCCTCAAGCACACCGATACGGTCGTGCCGGTACATCTGGTAAGTATTGAAGACAATGGCTTTCTTATAATTATATTTCCTCATCATATCCATAACCACCTGATCAATGAAGTTCTGATAAAAAGTATCTTCGGCATCAATCATAATGGGGATATCATTATCTAATGCCGCTCCGCAAAGCTGATCAATCCTGTTTCTGAACTTATTCCCCTCTTCAATTACATCTTTACCGGCTACAGATGCACCACTGAGTACCTCCAGGGCCCTGGTGTTGCCAAAAGCTGTGGGTTTGAAAACAGCAAACGGGATATCAGGATTGCTTCCTGCATGCCTGACCGCCCGAAGGGTTTCCTGAAGGGCAGCTTCAATGGCTTTATCGTTTTCCTTCCCTTCAACCGAATAGTCAAGAATCGAATAGACATTGGCAGTTTTAAGCTTTTCCACTGCCGGCTGACAATCTTCCAGTGTTTCTCCACCCACAAAGTGCTTGAAAGCTGTTGGCTTGACTATCCATCCGATGGGTATCCTGAAGGTTGAGCAAAAACGGATTACCGGGTTTGCAATCTTTACAAGAACCGGGTATGAGATCAGCTTGAACAGTACATACGCCCTGCGCAGTTCCCTGTCCGATTTAATGCTGAATGCCGTCCTGGTATCTTCGAAATCAATCATATTCTGATAAGTGGATTCAATATCATAAGATTCACGGGACGAATATATGCTATTTATTATCTTTGAATCATGAAATATGTCATTTCC
>CAZIAU010000170.1:0-6539 GCA_964536755.1 uncultured Bacteroides sp.
AGGGGTTGATCCGGAAGTTCCCATGTTCAGTACTGATCCCTTTTTCATAGGTGAGGATAAAGCCGATACACCCCCACCAATGAGTTATATTTTAAGTATTAATGTTAAGTTCTAAATAGTTCAACATGAGAAGATGGCTCAGGTATAGCCTTGTAACAATCCTTATGGGATCCTCTGTGGGATGTTCGGAGTGGTTGCAGCTTGAACCCGAAAGTCAATTGACCCGGGAAGAATTCTGGCAATCGGGAGATGATGTTGAGGCAGTAGTTGCCGGTGCATATAAAGAGCTTGCCGGGGTAGTTGTAAAACTTTTCAAGTGGGGGGAGTTAAGAGGGGACCTGTTTGTTCCCGGCCAGAATATCTCACCTGACGACAGGAGGATCATTGACGATTTTATATATCCTGAAAACGGATTGAATAAATGGGGGCAGCTGTACCGGACCATTAATTTTGCCAATACAGTATTGAAATTTTCGCCCATAGTGGTGGATAGGGACCAGACCTTCGATGAAAACGAAAGCAAATCATTCGAAGCTGAAGCCCTCTTCCTCAGGAGCCTCTGCTATTTTTACCTGGTAAGGATCTACAGGGATGTCCCGCTGATACTCGAAGCCTCAGAGAACGATGCACAGGATTACTACCCTGCTGTATCGGATGAACAGGATGTTTTCCTGCAGATCATAGACGATCTGCAGACTGCAGTGGAAAATCTGCCCACCACCTATGCAAAGAAAGAATATGATAAAGGGAGGGCCACGAAGGCGGCTGCATATTCCCTGATGGCAGATGTATACCTCTATTTCGAAAAATACAAGGCTTGTGTGGATGCATGTGATCAAGTGATAAACAGCGGATTATTCGGTTTGATCGACGGGGACGACTGGTTTATGAATTACTTTCCTGGGAATTCCAATGAGAGCATTTTCGAGATCCAGTTTGACAAAGATCTGAACCAGACAAACCTGCTCTACCAGATGACGGCTCCATACCCCAGGGATGGAACCTATCCTGACGGGAACGATGAATTCAGGGTTTCTCCCTATTTCGTTGAAGAATTTGAGAAGTATCCGGGAGACCGTAGAGGCGGGAACAGGACCTACTTCGTCTATACCGGCGGGGGCAGGTATTACTATGCAGCATCCAATGTATTATGGAAGTACGTGGGGACGGAAGGTATTCCTGGCAGGGAAACAGGCGCTTCAGCAAGCGGCTACAGAGTCGGAAACCTGGAAAGCGATGCCAACTGGATTGTTTACCGGTATCCCGATATACTCTTAATTAAAGCAGACGCACTGGTTCAGCAGAACGAATTTGCCCAGGCAGTCGGGCTGATAAATCTGGTAAGGACCAGGGCCAAGATTGAACTGGTAGCCGGCACTTCAAACAAGCAAATGCTGGAAGATATTATTCTGGAAGAAAGAGCCAAAGAATTCTGCGGGGAAGGCAAGCGATGGTTCGACCTGATCAGGTTTGGCAGAAGGAATAATTTTGAAAGGAAAGGCCGCTTTATTGAAATACTTGCTGCCGATAAATCTTATGAGGAGGCAGAAGTCATCCGAAGCAAGTATTCAAATACAAACAGCTGGTTCCTTCCCATTCATCAGGATGAGATCGATCAAAACAGTAATCTGATTCAGAATCCGTATTACATTAACCAATAGGGTATATGAACATCTCAGGGGTCCATATTATCAGATATATATTTTTCCTCACTGCGTTTGATGCGATGCTGACAGGTTGCCGGGAGGAAGAGTCCCTTGAAGTCTTTTTCGAAGAGGAGGAACTACTTATCACCGCCTACCTGGAGGAGCACCCGGAAGACTATTCCTCACTGATCAGGGTGTTAGAACTTACCAACCTGAAATCCACGCTGAATGCATACGGGCATTATACTTTTTTTGCTCCCGATAACGTTGCTTTTGAGGCATTCCTGGCGGAACAGGGTAAATCTTCCCTGGATGAATTTGATACAGATTTCCTTACCACACTGGTCCGTTACCATCTGTTGGACCAGGAAATTGAAAGTTCATACTTCAGGGATGGAGTGATACAGGATACCACCTTTTCGGGGGACCGGCTGGTCATTACATTGTCTGCCGGGGGACAGGAGACCATTATGGTCAATGAAGCCAATGTCACAGAGCGTGATATCCATCTGGAGAATGGTATTCTCCACAGGCTGGACGGGGTTATGACACCCATCGTGGGTTCAATTATGGACCGCATCGATGAAACTGAGGGATTCAGTATTATCTCTGAATCGCTGGAAATCTCGGGCCTGTCGGATACACTTGGCATCATCAGGATTGATCTTAATGAAGATATTTTTATCCGGACCAGGTTTACCATTTTTGCCGAACCGGATGAAGTGTATAACCGGGAAGGTATAATGACAGCAGCAGACCTGGTTGCCAGGTATTCTGATACAGGTGATCCGACTGGCAGTGAGGATGGATTTTTTCAGTATATGGCCTATCACGTGGTTCCCGGGCTCTATTTTCTGAATGTGATCGACTCGTTCAATTACGCGACGCTGGCAAAGAACTATCTGATCAATGTAAGGGTTACCGAGAATATAAGCCTTAATTCAATTGAGGGCGAGCCGGAAGGATCCTCCATAATGATTGTGGAGGAGAGATCCAACCGGCAGGCTAAAAACGGGGTATTTCATGAAATTGATCATATGTTGATACCCCGGGAACCTCCTCCTGCATATTTAGTGGTTGACCTGACCGATTACCAGGGAATAAGCATCGGGCATGTATATACGGAAGAGGACCTCATGGATATTCCGGGGATAAGCTGCGATCATACGGGCATATATTACAGGAACTCCATCCTGGGGGATGGTGAAACCAATCTGCAGACTACAACTGATAATCCGGGTTGGCTGGTTGAATTTGACCTGGCCCCGATACTCAGGGGGAAGTACGACGTAAACCTGTACTTTGCCAGTTATCACGATAATACAAACAAGGTGCAGGGTTTCTGGGATGGAGCGCGTTTTGGCGGTGTACTGGATTTTGAGCATCAGAAGAGAGATCCCCAGGCGGATGGGTGGCTGAGGGACTTCAATACAAGTGAGTACATAGGGAGGCTTCTGCTGACCGAGACCTCCTCACACAAACTGAAGTTCATTTCTCTCGAAGGCGGATACGGAAATTTTGACTACCTGGAATTAATTCCGGTGGAGGAATAATAGGATGAGGAAAGTTTTTACACATATAGTCAGGTACCATCTATTGATCATAGCAGCTCTGATCGGTTCCTTGCTGACAAGTTGCCGGGAAGAAGAGCCCCTTGAAGTCTTTTTCGAAGAGGAGGAACTGCTGATCACCGCCTACCTGGAGGAGCACTCAGAAGACTATTCCTCACTGATCAGGGTGTTAGAACTTACCAACCTGAGATCCACGCTGAATGCATACGGGCATTATACTTTTTTTGCTCCCGATAACGTTGCTTTTGAGGCATTCCTGGCGGAACAGGGTAAATCTTCCCTGGATGAATTTGATACAGATTTCCTTACCACACTGGTCCGTTACCATCTGTTGGACCAGGAAATTGAAAGTTCATACTTCAGGGATGGAGTGATACAGGATACCACCTTTTCGGGGGACCGGCTGGTCATTACATTGTCTGCCGGGGGACAGGAGACCATTATGGTCAATGAAGCCAATGTCACAGAGCGTGATATCCATCTGGAGAATGGTATTCTCCACAGGCTGGACGGGGTTATGACACCCATCGTGGGTTCAATTATGGACCGCATCGATGAAACTGAGGGATTCAGTATTATCTCTGAATCGCTGGAAATCTCGGGCCTGTCGGATACACTTGGCATCATCAGGATTGATCTTAATGAAGATATTTTTATCCGGACCAGGTTTACCATTTTTGCCGAACCGGATGAAGTGTATAACCGGGAAGGTATAATGACAGCAGCAGACCTGGTTGCCAGGTATTCTGATACAGGTGATCCGACTGGCAGTGAGGATGGATTTTTTCAGTATATGGCCTATCACGTGGTTCCCGGGCTCTATTTTCTGAATGTGATCGACTCGTTCAATTACGCGACGCTGGCAAAGAACTATCTGATCAATGTAAGGGTTACCGAGAATATAAGCCTTAATTCAATTGAGGGCGAGCCGGAAGGATCCTCCATAATGATTGTGGAGGAGAGATCCAACCGGCAGGCTAAAAACGGGGTATTTCATGAAATTGATCATATGTTGATACCCCGGGAACCTCCTCCTGCATATTTAGTGGTTGACCTGACCGATTACCAGGGAATAAGCATCGGGCATGTATATACGGAAGAGGACCTCATGGATATTCCGGGGATAAGCTGCGATCATACGGGCATATATTACAGGAACTCCATCCTGGGGGATGGTGAAACCAATCTGCAGACTACAACTGATAATCCGGGTTGGCTGGTTGAATTTGACCTGGCCCCGATACTCAGGGGGAAGTACGACGTAAACCTGTACTTTGCCAGTTATCACGATAATACAAACAAGGTGCAGGGTTTCTGGGATGGAGCGCGTTTTGGCGGTGTACTGGATTTTGAGCATCAGAAGAGAGATCCCCAGGCGGATGGGTGGCTGAGGGACTTCAATACAAGTGAGTACATAGGGAGGCTTCTGCTGACCGAGACCTCCTCACACAAACTGAAGTTCATTTCTCTCGAAGGCGGATACGGAAATTTTGATTACCTGGAATTCATACCACTGGAGGAGTAACCGAATGAGAAAAGTATCTACATATAGAGTCAAATACCTGACAGTAATGATCATGATTCTGGCGGGTTCATTTTTGACTGATTCATGCACATTGAATGATGAGTGGGATAGTTATTATGAACAGGCTCCGGAACAAACCGGAAAGGATGTCCTTGACCTGATCTCTGAAGACGAAAACTATAGCCTTTTTTACAACGTCCTGATGGAAAGCGGTTTTAACGAGATGCTTTCCAAGAACCAGTATTTCACCCTGTTCGTTCCGGTAAATAGTGCTTTTGAGGGAATACCTGATTATACAGATGAGGAATGGGTCAGGATCATTGGGTTCCATATCCTTTATAATAAGCTGTTATCACATGAATTCTCCGATCAGGACCTCCTTACTACCATGGGTAAGTATTTAAAAATGCAAAAGGTTTCTGAAAATGAGGTGAAAATCTTCGACTCCGCTATAAATATGGATAAGGTGGACAACTACTGCAGGAACGGAGTCATACATGAGATCAACAAACTGCTGGTACCTGAGCCCAATATTTATGAATTTATTATGGACCTGGACTCCTCATTCAGCATACTGCAGGATTTCATTCACTCCATGGATGAACGGTTTATTGATTATGAGAAAAGTGAAAGGATTGGAGTGGACGATAACGGCAACGCCGTATATGACACTGTATGGAATACTGAGAACCGTTTTCTGGATAATATTGCCGAATTAAACAACGAATCAAAGTATTATACAGCCTTCATTCCCTCCAATGAGCATGTAAGGGAAGCCCTGGGAATGGTCGAACACTATTTTGGGAGCATTGAGGAGCTGGATCAGGCAGAGTACGCACAGTTGTTAAACATCACGTTCAGCGGAAGTTTCATGAAAAATGCCTATTCGGTGGCCGAACTTCCGGATACCATCAGGTCAGTCTCCGGGAAGAACTATGATAAGTCGATCCTGACTTTCGATCAGACCGATCTTGAGGTGAGTAATGGAAAGGTACATCTGCTCAGCAGTATGAGCATTCCAAAGAGTTTTTTCTTACTGCCCGTTGTGATAGAGTGTGACCGGAAAGAAAACAGGACGCCGTCAAGTACCATTTATGTTCTTGAACAACGAAGTGATACCCGGGCTACAAACGGATCATTTGTCTACTATGGTTGTGCTTTTGTGGGAGACTATATTGAATATAATGTCGATATGGTCCTCCGTACCAAATACTGGTTCGTCTGGACCGGTCCCAAACAGGGTCCTTCAACCTATCAGCTCTCATTGAAAGATGAGAAGAGTGGAGAATTCGTTTATCTGGGAGAGCCGGTTGACAACTGGGCAAAGGGATGGTTCATTCCGGTTGAAGGCGGGAACTATACCTTCGATGAATTCGGAACAAAGACCGTAAGGATCAATATCGTGGACGAATTGCCTGCAATAGGACTTAATTCCATATATATAGATTATATCAAACTTGTACCGGATGAGCTATACAACCCATAGGCACTTATTTTCACTCCTGACTGCAGTTTTGCTGTTATCATCGGGAACCCTTCATGCACTGAATGGGCAGCAGGACAGTATCCTGATCAGGGGCAGGGTATATGATGCTCAATCAGGCCTGCCGCTTGAAAATATCGGGGTCAGCGCTGCCAACGCACAGGTAGATGCGGTCAGCACAGATAGTATGGGAAAGTTTGAGATCATTTTGCCAAGCACCAATGAACAACTCAACATTTCCTATCCGGGCCTTAAGGTAAAAAAGATCTTCCTGAACGGAAGGGAGGATATTGAGGTCTGGCTGCTAAAGGAGA
>CAZIAU010000171.1:0-216 GCA_964536755.1 uncultured Bacteroides sp.
CCTGATTGTCACGGGCTACCGGCAAGACCCATGCCATTGAAGTTGCATCTGGCAGATTGACCTCCTGTTCCTGGATGAACAGGTGTATTTGAGCATCAAGGGAGCTCCAGATCAGGCATCCCGAAATCAGCATCAAAGTCATCTTTTTCATATTACAGCATATTAGGTCCTTAAATATCTTGTTTGAAGTATAAAAGATACAAAATTCAGCCAACA
>CAZIAU010000171.1:226-6525 GCA_964536755.1 uncultured Bacteroides sp.
TTCCCTCGTTCATGAAAATCAATTGCCTCGCGCTGTTTCTTGTTTTTATTGAACTCTCAGCGGCCCCCCAGGTAAAACAACCAGTACTTACCGGAGCTGACAGGCTTTTAATGTACGAGGTCAATGAACAAATGAGGGATTCTTCCAGCTTCAGTGAACTGCACTGGCAATATATCGGGCCCACCAATGTCAGTGGAAGATGCACCGATGTGGAGGCCGTTGGTCCGAAAGGTCTCAGCTATACCATCTGGGTGGCAACCGCTTCGGGGGGAATCTGGAAAAGCATGAATGAAGGGGTGACTTTTACCCCTGTATTCGAGAACCAGGGAACCGCAACGATCGGTGACCTGGCAGTATCTCCGGCCAATCCGGATATTGTCTGGGCAGGGACCGGCGAGGCTAACATTTTCCGTTCCTCAAATCCGGGGTGCGGAGTCTGGAAAACAATTAACGGGGGCGATACATGGGAACATATGGGCCTTGAAGAGACCTTCACCATCTCCAGGATACTTGTAAACCCTGTTGAGCCGGATATAGTATATGTTGCAGCCTCCGGACACGAATGGACCCATAACAAGGAGAGAGGTCTATTTAAGACAACCGATGGAGGAAGGACCTGGAACAAGATCCTCTTTAAAGGCCCCGAAACCGGCGTGATAGACATAGCAATGGATCCCAGGGATCCTGACAGGATTTTTGCTGTAACCTGGCAACGAACCAGGTTAAAATGGAACGATCCCAGAACATATGAGAACCATAAAAATAACGGGATATGGAAAACCGAGAATGGAGGGGACAGCTGGGACCGGCTGACTGTCGGGCTACCTGAGTCAAAATATATGGGAAGAACCGGAATTGATATTGCCAGGTCCAATCCGGATGTGATCTATGCCTTTGTTGATAATTATGAAATCGCCTTTCAGGCAGAACAGGGAGAGATGGATGAATATGACCGGCCAAAGAAAGATATAATAAAAGGGGCTACAGTGTACCGGTCCGATGATGCCGGGGAATCCTGGAAGCAGGTCAGCGGTCTCACAGAGGTATCAAAGAAATATATGTCCGGGCATTCAGGTACCTATGGCTGGGTTTTCGGACAGGTCCGGGTAGATCCAAACGATGAGAACAGGGTCTATACACTGGGGCTGTGGATCAACGTATCCACAGACGGCGGCGCCACGTTCAAACCCATCATGGATAAAATACATGTTGACCAGCACGGCATGTGGATAGATCCCGGCAATTCCAATTATATCCTTACCGCCCATGACGGAGGGATCAGTGTTTCATACGACAGGGGTGAAAACTGGCGGAACCTGATAAAGGAGCTTCCTCTTGCCCAGTTCTATAATGTGGAATATGACATGAGTGAACCATTCAGGGTTTTTGGTTCCATCCAGGATCACCACAGCTTTTACACCCCGGTGGATCTTTCGGAAGGACGGGATAAGATAAGTCCCGGTGACTGGGATTATACCCTCGGAGCCGAAGGAAGTACAATTGTGGTGGATCGCAGGGATAACAACACCATTTATGCTTCACTGTTTTATGGCAAACTGGCCAGGGCCACCGTGAAAGGGTATCCGGAAGATAAGGAATGGATCCTTTATAAAACCTTTCCTGATGAACCTGAGTTCAGGGGACAATGGGTAGCACCCACCCTTCTCTCCCGACACAATCCGGATATCGTATATCATGGTGTCCAGTTTGTGTTAAAATCATTGGATAAGGGAGGAACCTGGAAAAAGATCAGTCCGGATCTCACCTTTAACGATACCGGGAAGAAAGGGGATATCAGTTACCAGACCATAAGTGCCCTGGATGAATCTCCCTTTAATCCAAACCTGCTATATGCGGGAACCGATGACGGACGGTTGTGGCGGACAAAAAACGGGGGTGAAGCATGGGAGGAGATCCGGAAGGAGCCCATGCCCGTTAAATGGGTATCACGAATAGTAGCATCAAAGCACGATTTCGGAACCGTATTTGTAACGCAGAACGGCCGCAGGGATGATGATGTCGCTGTCTATGTCTGGCGGTCAGTGGATTTTGGAGACAGCTGGGAAGATATCTCTTCAAATATTCCGGCAGGACCGGTCAATGTGATCCGCGAAGATCCTAAGAACAGAAACATCCTTTACCTTGGAACCGATGTTGGTGTATATGTTACTATGAACGGTGGTGCCAGTTGGGAGGTTCTGGGAGACTTACCCTGTACATACATACATGACCTGGCCATCCACCCCAGGGATAACATGATCATCGCCGCGACCCACGGCCGGGGGATGTATGTCCTGGATGCAAATCTTGTCAATATTGCGGAAGAATAGAAGAAAGAATAATCCCATAATAAAGAATTTCATGCTCACAGTCTATCACAATCCCAGATGTAAAAAGAGCCGGGCCGGACTTCACTATATTGTTGAGAAAAAACTGGAGTACAGGATAAGGGAGTATTTGAAGGACCCCCTGTCCGAACAGGAATTAAGCCGGTTGATCATGAAATTGAATATAAAACCAGTTGAACTTGTAAGGACCCAGGAAGAGTACTACCGAAAGGAACTTAAAGGCCTTAAATTAAATGATGATGAGTGGGTCAGGGTATTGGTTGAAAATCCCAAACTGATCCGCAGGCCCATCGTGGAAGCTAAATACAAAGCGGTAGTAGGAGATCCGGTTGAAAATATTGATAGGCTGTAAGCAACCTTTTCTGTATCTTGTCTGCACTTCTCCAGAAATAACCGGCCATGAAGATATATCGCTTATTTATCATGATTATTCTATCGCTCCTTATCTTTTCATGCGAAGACGACAATGGGGAATATGTTCAGATTAAAGGCATTGAAAACCTTGTCTACCTTGCCATAAAGGATTACCGTACAACGAACGGTAAGACCGGTCCTTTTGTGCACCAGTATTTAATGGTCAGAGAGGCACAGATCTATTCTTTTAAGATGGCCAACGATGCCCAGGCATTGAATACTGATGGTTTAGCTGTACACTGGGACAATGTAATTCCCAAACTGGGTGGGTATAATGAGCATGCACTTGTAATGAGTTCCCCGTCCAATGATGCGGATGTCATACTGACCGGTCTGTTGCAATTGCCAGATGCAGAAACTATCCTTCTTGAAGATGTTACCCAGTGCGGGGTAGGAATAGAATCCGACTCCTCGGACACAAACTTTATCACAGTGATGTTAATGAAGGTTGATGATTAATCTTTAACCGACCCTATCCAACAACATTCCAGTTTCTTCTTTTTCTAACTGCCGTTTGTGTATATTTAAATCAAAAACAGAGAGACAATGAATTACCGTATTGAAAAGGACACCATGGGTGAAGTCCGTGTTCCTTCAGAAAAGTACTGGGGTGCCCAGACCCAGCGTTCAAAAGACAACTTCAAGATTGGTAATGGCAGGATGCCATTGGAGATAATCAAAGCTTTTGGATACCTTAAAAAAGCAGCAGCAGCCACAAATCTTGAGCTGGGGGTATTATCCAAAGAAAAGGCGGATCTCATAATGCAGGTTTGTGATGAAATTATTGAAGGAAAACTTGATGAACAGTTTCCGTTGGTCGTCTGGCAGACAGGCTCCGGAACCCAGTCCAATATGAACGTGAATGAAGTGGTGGCCAACAGGGCTCATGTTATCCAGGGGAATAAACTGGGTGAAGGAACCAGGCTTATTCACCCTAACGATGACGTGAACAAGTCACAATCCTCCAACGACACCTTCCCCACCGCCATGCATATTGCAGCATATATGGCCATAACCGAAGTTACAGTTCCCGGGGCGAAGGACCTGAGGGATACACTAAAAGCAAAATCTGATGCTTTTATGGAGGTCGTTAAAATCGGACGCACTCACTGGATGGATGCTACTCCATTAACGCTGGGACAAGAGTTCTCAGGATATGTTTCCCAGCTTGACCATGGACTTAAAGCACTGCTCAACACACTGGACCATTTATCCGAGCTTGCCCTTGGGGGAACGGCCGTCGGAACCGGCATCAATACACCTGAAGGATATGATGTACTGGTGGCAAAATATATCGCTGAATTTACCGAACTGCCCTTTGTAACCGGGACCAATAAGTATGAAGGCCTGGCTGCCCATGATGCCATTGTTGAAGCCCATGGAGCATTGAAAACTCTGGCAGTCAGCCTTATGAAAATCGGGAATGATATCCGGATGCTGGCTTCTGGTCCGCGGTGCGGAATCGGGGAGATTTCCATACCTGCCAATGAACCCGGATCCTCCATCATGCCCGGTAAGGTAAATCCCACCCAGGTTGAAGCCCTCACCATGGTATGCGCCCAGGTGATGGGAAATGACGTAGCTGTTAACATTGGCGGCAGCAATGGTCATTTTGAACTTAACGTGTTCAAGCCCATGATGATACGGAATTTCCTTGAATCGGCCGGTCTTATAGGAGATGCCTGTCGTTCTTTCAATGAGAATTGTGCGGTGGGAATCGAACCCAACCATGAGAGGATAGAGCAGAATCTGAATAATTCACTCATGCTGGTGACTGCACTGAATACTCATATCGGGTATGAAAAGGCAGCTGAAATTGCCAAAAAAGCGCACAAAGAAGGGTCTACGCTTAAAGCAGCAGCACTCGGATTGGGTTACCTGACCGGGGATGAATTTGACAAATGGGTGGATCCGTCGAAGATGACGGGTTCTCTTTAATCGCGCTTGATAAATATAAAGTCACCGCCTTCGTCACCAACATTCTGGATGGTACCATATTGAGGAATGTTGGGACTATTGTTCATCACTGCTTCGCGAAGACTGGAATAGAGTTGTTCGGATGGAAGGTATTTCCGGTTGTTTTCCTCAAGACGCTTTATGAGATATTCGATAAAAACACTTTTATCGGGGACCTCTTTCAATGTACCACTGGTTATTGCCTTGCGGCTGGTAAGTTTATACAGTTTCTCCACCGACATTACATTATTGAAGGCCGCACGGGTCTTAAAAATGCCACCGCTGAAGCATGCATCCGCAATCAGCAACGTATGCTTGGTCTTTAAAACATTGAGGTAGTTGGTCAGGTCTGTATTGGGTAACCAGTTTACCGGGTTGTCAGGGTTGGCATCCCTTGGCAGCCAGTACCCTGTGGTCATTTCCTCATCCCAGTAACCATGACCGGCATAATAGATAAGCAGGTTGTCCTCGGGGGTCACTGTATGGCGCATCGCGTGCAGGGTCCCGATTATATCTGCCTTGGTCGGATTCTTTAAAAATATAATGTCCTCCTTATTAAAATTATAGTCCTGGCTTATGACATTATAAAACCTGGTGGCGTCTTTGACAGGCATTTCCAGGTCATTTATATTCGGGTCATTATATTTCTCAACCGCAATGATCAGTGCATGGTACCTGGCACTGGCAAGATCATAAACAATTTCTACAGAGCTTTCAATTTTCTTTCCCGTACTGGAAACCGCCTCGATCCTGAGTTCATTTCCGCCCAACTGAAGCTCCATCGTTTCATCGATCACCATCTGCTTAATAGTAGAAACCGGGGGAATGATATTCCTGACAAATTGCCCGTTATTGAACAAGTTGATAAACCTGATGTTTTCCGGGGAATTCACCGTTGCCTGGATCTGGTACGTATTTTCCGAGGTTCTGATACTGCTGTATTTGGGGGCTATCCAGGTAAATCCGTTGACTTCTCCGTTCAGCTCCACAACTTTTTTCTGTTCCATGGGTATCGCTACAGATTCAGTGGCCCGGTTTTCATTGGTGGTTTTCTTTTTCATATTCAGATGGACCACTCCGCTGGATTTTTCGGCAACCTGTCCATTCAACTGGAAACAGATTGCTGCCAATGCCAGTATTCCGATAACGATTCCTGATTTTTTCATGACTCCTGAAATTAAAGCACAAATCCAATTCCAAACACAAGATCCCCTACTCCGGTTTCACTAAACCACACATTGGGTGTATACGAAAATCCCAGAGAAAGGTTTAACCTGTTACCTATTACACTAGTAGCACCGGTTTCCATCGTAAATGAATCAAGAAAATTTGCAAGTCCCCCGCCTGCATAAGCATGAATACGGAATTTCTCTTTGGCTACTATAAACTTGGTCATACCTCCAACCAGGGTTCCTTCACGCAGATCGTATATCTCCACATAAATACCCAACCGGAAGCTGGCGTAAACTCCCCAGTTCCCAAGTGTGCCTGCACCAAATCCTACCTGGTTATATGTGCTCCCGCTGTAGGCCATGTAGAATGTCCTGCTGAAGAGATTGGCCTTGCCGTTGCCTGACTGCT
>CAZIAU010000172.1:0-6523 GCA_964536755.1 uncultured Bacteroides sp.
CAAGAGCTGGCAGGAAAGGCGAAATTCGTGATGGAGCATTTCATGTGCCTGCCATTGCACGTTGGCCTAAGAAAATAAAGCCTGCCCAAATCAGCGATCATATCTGGGCATTTTGGGATTTTATGCCGACAATTGCAGATCTTATTGGAGTAGAGGCTCCCGCAAATACAGATGGTATTTCTATTCTGCCTACTTTGTTGGGTGAACCAGAAAAACAAAAGAAACACGAATTTCTTTACTGGGAATATAAAGCAGAACAAGCTGTTAGGATGGATGATTGGTATGGTTATAAAAATAAAAAAGGCAAGTTGGAAATTTATGATTTAGTGAAAAACTCGGAACAGGACAAGGATCTATCCAATGAATTTCCTGAGGTAGCCAAAAAAATTAATAAAATCATGAACAAAGAACATACGCCTAGTGATGTTTGGCCAAGTCCTGGAGAAACTCAGGAAGAATTTAAACAAAGACTAACCAAACTGGGCATTGAAGAAAGACCCAATAATATCGCAGACTTTTAAGCTTAACATGGGAAATTGAAGTTGTAGAGAAAATCAAAACAGAATTTTAACGCCTGATTTGTTGATAACATTGACTCGTATGGAACAATATTTATAATCAAATCTGAATAGGATCGTGCAAAAGAGAATATGTAAATCAGCAAATATTGAGTTATCTGTTTTAGGTGACGGATGTTGGGCTTTCGGTGGAGGTGATTACTGGGGTGACCAAAACCAGAAAGATGTCACCGAGGTAGTTCATGCTTCGGTTGATATGGGAATAAATTATTTTGATACTGCCGAAGCATATAATGAAGGCCGTAGCGAATCGTCACTCGGTGAAGCCATAAAAGGAATATCCAGGGAAAAACTAGTGATAGGAACAAAAGTCAGTACATCCAATTGTTACAAAGATACCTTAATCCGGCACTGCGAAGAATCCTTAAAAAGGTTGCAGACAGATTATGTAGATATTTATATGATTCACTGGCCAATTCACCCGTACTCAATCAAACATTTTTCCAACGATCCAAAAGTGGTGGACAATCCGCCGACGATCTATGAAGCCATTGAGGCTTTGAGGATTCTAAAGGTACAGGGGAAAATAAGAGAATTTGGGGTAAGTAATTTTACCCGCAAGCGATTGGATGATCTTCCACTGAAAGAAATTGCAGTCAACGAACTGCCTTACAATCTGCTATGCCGGGCAATTGAATATGATACCATACCTTATTGTGCGGAAAAAGGTATTGGGATAATTGGTTATATGGCATTGTTGCAGGGAATTTTGGCTGATATTTTCAATACTTTGGATGATGTTCCTGTTTGGCAAAGACGCACACGTCATTTTAATTCCAAGCGCACAAAAGATTGCAGACATGGAGAAAAAGGAGTTGAAGAAGAAACCAATGAGGCAATACAACGCATACGGATTCTATGTAAGGAAACAGGTTTTACAATGCCGGAATTAGCTATAAAATGGATATTGGCAAATCCTGCTTTAACATGTACTTTGGTTGGATCCAGAAATATTCAGGAACTGGAGGCAAATGTAAAAGCCATACAAGAACCTCTGGATAAGCATATCAAATCTGAACTTGATCGCATTACGTTTCCTGTAATGGATAAACTGGGCAACCATTTTGATTATTACGAAAGTGCTTATAATGATAGAACTCTTTAAGAGCTGAATATAATATTTTGGGGAAAGTGAATTAATCCAAACTAAGCAGACTGTTATTCTATAACTATTCTTTTCACAGCCAATCCTTCGTTTGTTTTTACCTTTATAAAATACATACCCTTAGGATGTTGGTTTAGGTCTAAAAAGCTAGGAGTGAATTCAACTTCTGTCTGTTTAATAATCTGTCCGGCATTATTGAAAACAGAAATATGCGTTATGTTTTCGCCTTCAATGGTAATTTTACCTGAAGTAGGATTTGGGAATACCTTTACCTTGTTCACACAATAGACTCAGTTAAGCTTGTTACTCCAACAGCTACACTATCTGTAGATATAAACTCCGGCTTACCTCTATAGAAGTAATAATAGCTCTCCCATTTGTACAGACTAGATTGAAGTCAGAATCATTCTTGCTGCGGCCATTAAATCTGCCGTCAGGTATTGTAATTGTTTCCACTTTGAACTCTTCTTTATCATCTAATGTAATTGTTGTTGCTTTTTCATTATTATCTGACAGACCATCATAATAAAAGTTGATTTCACCTTTTCCTTTATTATAATAACGTATATTGAATTTAACATCATATGAAATGTCATGCCCTCCATCAGGGAAGAACTTTTCAGAAAAATTTAAAAGTATTCTATCTTTATCAGTACCTGCAGTTATCCTCCTGCCGAAACGACTATAAATTGAGCGTCCGGTTAATAGCTCACCAGGAGCTTCAACGCGGTAGACCGGCTCACTGGTTCCCTCCGGATCAAATTGTGTAAGGAAGCGTGCATAGTTTTCTCTGTGGATATCTACTCCAAAGTCATTCATTTCATTCTTATTATGCTTCAAATCTTTCAGGTCTTTTTCCGGTTCCCGTGCTCCCAAAGCTTTCCCATAATCGTTCCACATCTTAGCGAAACGTAGGTTAGGATCATTTTCATCTCCATATATCTCTTCTGGAAATGAATCTAAATCTTTAAGATCCAATCCTCTATGAAAAAAAATGTAGGCATCAGTGGCCTCTGCCGAAAAAATTTGAGGCGCGTATTTATTGAAGAATTCGAAATGTGGAATGTAATCAGGAACAGAAATATTGCCATTGCTTGCATCAACAATAGAAATTCCGGTCTGCAGCGCATTTATCATAGACCAGAAAACGAACATGGGTTGATTCTCCTGCGCAATTGGGGTATCTGTAGTTCCTCCTAATTCATTAAAAGAAAATATTATTTTCCCGGTAGGGTCAATCGACCTGGGGTTATACCAATTAATGGAGTTCCTTTCATTATGCAAATGGGTCCCTCTGGCATTTCTGTCTGATGGTTTCAGTCCATAATTGACTATATTTGCATCGATCCACTCATATTTGGGTCTCGTATCATTTTGCAGCGGGTTGGAGCCATTGAAAGCCAGCCCTATTTTTCTAGCATTCTCCCGCCCCTGAAATGCTTCTTGCCTTGCTGGGAAGAAGTCGTTTAATTGCCAATCGAACCATTCTTCCACGGTGAACTGATATTCTGGATCCAAATTATCTTCACCGTCTTTAAATTGATTGTATGGGCCGGGGTCTCCATGCGCACCTGTCTGAACGTAGACATGGCTGACCCATGCTCTCTCATTTTCCGGAAGACTAAAAAAAAAGTCCCCAAAAGCCAGGACCATGTTTCTGTAGTGCTTTTTGTAGTTTGAACTCTTGTAGTCCGGATACCATTTACCATCGTTGAACTGAAATGTTTCTACGAAAGTTTCAGAATCAGTTAGGTCAAAGAAAAGAGGAAAAGAAGCAGCCCTCTCCTGATCTTGATTACCATTAACAGGGTAGACTTTAAGATAAACATTTATTTCTCTCTCAGCACACCATGCAATAGCATCGCTATAATGGCTCCAATCAAAATAGTCTGGATCATTTGGATCCGGTTGTAAATCAGCCAAATTCAGGTGAATTCCCATACCCTTTACATGAGAGGGCACGGGCTCAGTACTGTATAAATAACCCTCCCGTTTATCCCAAACACCAAAAGCGTCCTGTGGGATCGGCCATTGAGCTTGAGCTCCCCAGTTGATTACAACAATAAATAACTGAGAAAAAAATAAAATTTTACAAATAAATCTCTCATCTAACATAACTTATCTTCTAGTAGCCCAAAAATTAGTAGTGTTTTACAACAAACTTGGGAATTGCTTAATTAAAATTACTCATTATTCTCTCCGGAAAGGAATTCTAATTTTGAAAAATTTATACCGTATATAGTTGGGTCAAAGTGCAAAAACTATTCAATTCCGGTCAAATTAGGATAATCCCGGCAATAAATAGTTAGTATCA
The DNA here is from genome assembly GCA_964536755.1 of uncultured Bacteroides sp. Lineage (GTDB taxonomy): Bacteria > Bacteroidota > Bacteroidia > Bacteroidales. The sequence goes on from CAZIAU010000172.1 coordinate 3,998, forward strand.
CTTTTCTTTGTTTTTAAATTATATGTATAAGGTACAATTATATTAAGGTTTCATCCAGCTTACCTGTTGCCAATTCTCTTTCACATATTCCTGTGGATTCCCGGTGGTCGATCTCCCATTCCTGATTATTTCACTAATCCGCTTTTTGAGATTTTCAACAATTTCAGGATATTCAAAATACAAATTGGTCGATTCTCCCGGATCTTTTTCCAGATTATATAGTTCATAAATTGCCTCACCTTCTTTGGGTATTATCAATTTAGGCTTTAGTGATCCCCCTGAACCACGTAACATATTCAATTTCCATTTACCGTCCCTGATGGCGAAATAACCTGATGAAGAATGATGTATAATTGGTCCTCTCAGATTTCGATTAAAGTTATCACCTTTTAATATCGTATACAAGCTGTAACTGTCTTCACCTGCATTGTCGGGAAGATTTACCCCGATAATTTCTGCAATGGTTGCCATAAAATCTACCTGGCAAACAGGGATATTCACCTTACGACCTGCTTCAATTACCTCAGGCCATCGCATCAGAAACGGAACTCGGTGTCCGCCTTCATAAATGTCACGTTTTCCTCCTTTAAAATTCAAACTGCTGAAATGATTGTAGGTGTCTCGCTGATAAACATAATTCGTTTCGGGTCCATTATCAGATGAAAAAATAACCAATGTATTTTCCTCTAAACCATTTGCTTTTAGTGCATCCAGCACTTGCCCAACGCGGTAATCGGTCTCTTCCATAAAAGCGCCATAATTACCACAATTGCTGCGCCCTTGGAAATCGGGGTGGGCACAATGTGGCAGGTGCGGACTGGTTAATGCCAGGTATAAAAAGAACGGTTTCCCTTTTTTAACATCATTTGCCGATTTATGAATATACTCAACAGCTTTTACAGCAAAAGTTTCTAAAACCATTTCATCGTTAAAAGAGGGTGCTACTTCTTTCCATCCTTTTCCATCACCTTTCTGCTTTTCATATGGAGGAGTCATTCGATAGGTCCGAGGCGTAATATCATATTTCATTATGGTCCATAATACAGGAGGATCCAATACTTTATCGTTTTCCAGATATGTGAGAACTCCAAAATTCATGGAAGCCGGAATCCCGAAAAAATAGTCAAATCCTTTTTCGATTGGGCCATCGGTAAATGGTTTCGACCAGTTTCGACCTTGTCCCATTTTTCCTTCAAACTCCATTTGCAAATGCCATTTTCCCACCATTGCTGTATTGTACCCGTTTTCCTTTAAAAGAGAAGCTATAGTCATCCTGTTTTCTTCAATTAAACAGGGACCATCGGCACCCATAACACCTTTTTTTAAAGAAGTTCTCCAACTATAACGACCTGTTAAGAGAGAATACCTTGAAGGAGTACAAACTCCATCGCTGCTGTGTCCGTCGGTAAAAACCAATCCGCCATTGGCTAATTTATCGATATTGGGTGTTCTGAATTTTGCTTCAGGATTTAGGGCACTTACATCGCCATAACCCTGGTCATCGGTGTAAATGATTACAATATTTGGATTTTTCTGTGTACTACAAGCGTTTAATAACAAGGTAAGAGCAAAAAGTATCGGGAGAAAAATTTTCAGAAAATTACGCATAGTAAATTTTTAAGTAAATTAATTTTTTAGAGATGCTAATTGTAATACAACCGGACCTCTCTTGAGGGCCATTCTGAGCAAAGGCGCAGTTGACGAAGCTTAATGCCAATAAGATAGTTGTTGTTCTATTCACAATTTTCATGCAAGGTTTCATTTAATCTTTTTTTTCTTTGGCGTAACATACACCATGGGCTGCTGGAGGGGCTCGCCCGTGAAAATTTCATACGGGTGTTCTATCCCGGGTTTCAGTGCGTCGGGAACATCGCATTCAAGAACCATTTTTTCGTAGGGTTTCAGCGGCGGACAAGGAATCGTCCATTCGACTGGCTTGCCTCCCTCGGGACTCACGATGATCCGCACTTCCGACGCTTTCGACTTCGCGAGACCGTGGTTTGAGATTTCAACAGTCATTCGTCGATTTGTCATGGGGCCACTAAACTCCGGCGCACGCGTGGTCAGGATCGGTTCGGTGTAATTGATCCATGGTAAACGGCAATATCCAAACAGCAATCCACCTTCCGAAGTCCGGCCGAGTAACTTGCCCGCAAAATTATGATCTTCAAAGCCCTTCCCATCGCCTGCAAAAACCGCCACGAGGTCCTTTCCTTTTATTTCTGTCCTGATCAAATGCGCACCACGTCCAAAATCAACTTCTTCCGGTGCCCCGAAGCGTAGTGAACTCAGGTCGATATCCCGATGAGGATCGAAGTCAGGCTCAGCAACTATCCTCACCCGAAATTCTTTCGTATTAGGTCCAATACGTTTCTGGTTTAGGAGTGTCAGCAGACGCCCTTTGGTAAAAATAGCCGTGCCCGAATAACCCTTCTTCTCGGCTGTATTCCAATAAGTTGTGTACGTCGCCGGCCATAACTGCTCAACTTCGTCGGGGCTGCATTTTGTTTCCTGGAGGCAGAGGAT
>CAZIAU010000173.1:0-6501 GCA_964536755.1 uncultured Bacteroides sp.
TGGCAAATAAAATCAACTAAACGCGCAAAGATAATTTATTAGACCTGACTTTTACCTAAAAGTTTAATGTGAATTTATATAATTGAACCCTTCATTACAGGAGGATCGGCGCTTTCCACCTGCTCCGTAAGTACTGTTTCAAACCGGTTTTTCTCCTGATCACCGGTAAGAAATCTGACCGGTAAATAATGTTCTCCGTACCCGCTGGCATTACCTGTTTTGTCAACTTTCTCAATAAGTACCCGTTGTTCTTTTCCAAGCATTGAATTCATGTATTCAATTCTGTTCTCTTCGGAAATGTGCCTGATCACTTCGCTTCGTTCCGATTTGATCCGTTCTTCAAGCTGTTCCTCCATCCGGTCAGCGCGGGTCCCCTTTCTTCTGGAGTAACGGAATGTATGAACATGGCTGAAACGGGCCTCCCTTACTACATCTACTGTCTGTTTGAAGTCCACATCAGTTTCACCAGGAAAACCAACAATTACATCGGTAGTGAAATTAAAGTCGGGAATATGGCTCCTGAACCTGTCTATAATTTCCAAAAATGATTGGACAGTATACATACGTCTCATTTTCAGAAGGATGTTATCAGAGCCGCTCTGAATGCAGAGATGCAGATGCGGTGCCATTTTTGGATGCTGGAACAATTTGTGAAAATCGGGGCCGAACCCGTCCGGTTCCAGGGATGAGATCCGCACCCTGAAATCACCGGGTAACTCCACAATCTTCTCAATGACACTCTCAATGTTGTTTCCATGATAATCGTATCGCCCTATGTTTACCCCGGTGATCACTATTTCCCTGAATCCATTTTCCAGAACACGTTTAACATTTTCCAGGATGTCATTAAGAGGGCGACTGACGGCCCTTCCCCTTACAGTGGGCACAATACAATAGGTACAGAAATTGTCACAACCGTCCTGTACCTTGATAGATGTCCGGGTGTGCAGGCTTTTATCGACCGATTCAAATCCAAATATATCACCCTGAAATGAATCGGGATGGACCACTTCCCCCTTAAAATGTGCGTCGACCAGAGAAACGATCTGATTTTTCCGCTTGTTGTCCACTACATAGGTAATCAGTTTACTGGCTTCAAGCTGTTCTTTATAATTATTTGCCATACAGCCGGTCACAACTACTATTCCTTCTGCATTTTTCCTGGCGGTATGATTGATGATGCTCCTTGATTTCTGGTCACTCTGGTTGGTTACCGTGCAGGTATTGATAACTGTTATATCTGCTTTTTTATCGAAAGCAACCACTTTATACCCGGCCCGATGAAACTGTGTGACAAGTGCATCGGTTTCATACTGGTTCAGCCTGCATCCGAGGGTTTTGAATGATACCTTCTTCATAACTGCAAAGCTAATGATTACATTCCCCTAAAAATAAACTTCGGTGAAAATCTGGTTTTGGGAGATACCTCTGGCCCTGAGAATATCCATAGCATCGAAAATCATATTACTGTTTCCACAGAGATAAATCTTCCGTCCCGGATCCATCTCAGAGTGGAGAAGATAATCCGTAAGACGCCCTTCATAGTCGCCCCTGCTGTCCCGTGATGTACAGACAGTTAACCGGGCCCTGTCATAGTGAGTGTTATCATATGCTTCCTCTATCTTCCTGATCCCGTGAAGCAGCAGATAATCAGATTCGGGGTATGATCTTACAAAGCTATGGAATGGGGCAATCCCTGTTCCGCTTGATATGAAGAACAGGCTGCCGGGTCCGGAATTAACAGCACCTTTCAGGAAGAATCCGTAGGGACCTCTTACCTCCAAAGGATCACCCTGTTTGATTGACTTCAACTGATGGCTGACCAGTCCGTCATCCACCTCTTTGATCAATACCTCCAGGAAATTGTCATGGATTCCGCTGTAAATGGTGTACTCCCTCAGTTCGGGGGATCCTGGCAGACCCAGCAACAGATACTGACCGGGAAAAAAGTTCATTCCGTTCCTGGAAAACCTCAGTACATATGTGGATTCGGTGAGGTGCCGGATCTCTTCTTCCACAAACAGTGCGTTATCAACATTCACATCCATCTCTTTGTTTAAATACAGTAAGAAATAATTTATACTGGTTCAAAATAAACAAAGAAAGAGAGATTTTGTGCTATCTCTCATTAAATTACCTGTCAAAACTTATCTCCAAACTTCCTGTTATGAGAAAGATCACATCGAATCTGGCGGTTATACTGATTATGCTGAATTTAGCGGACTGCAACGTCTCCAGGGAAAGCAATTATTCAAAGAAGTCATTGCCCAATATCATCTATATCATGGCTGATGATCTGGGATATGGTGATCTGGGAGCCTACGGGCAAACTTTGTTTACCACTCCCAATCTTGATGAACTGGCGGAGGAAGGCATAAAATTTACCAGGCACTATGCGGGGAGTACCGTTTGTGCGCCGTCCAGGTCGGTATTGATGACCGGACTGCATACCGGCCACACCCCGATCCGGGGTAACAGGGAAGTAAGACCAGAAGGACAGGCTCCCCTGCCCGATTCAGCAATTACACTGGCAGAGTTGCTGAAAGAAGAAGGTTATGTGACAGGAGCTTTCGGAAAATGGGGGCTTGGATTCCCGGGTTCGGAAGGTGATCCGGTAAACCAGGGATTCGACCACTTTTTCGGGTATAACTGCCAGCGTTATGCGCACCGGTACTACCCGGAGTATTTATGGGATAACAGCAGAAAGGTATATCTTGAAGGAAACGATTGGAGCTCAACTGTAACTTATGCCCCGGATGTTATACAGGAGAGGGCGCTTGACTTTATACGAGAAAACAGGGACACCACTTTTTTTGCATATATACCAGTAACCATACCACATGCAGAATTGATCGTACCCGATGACACTGTTTTTCAGAAATACCTTGGTAAGTTCCCTGAAACTCCATATGTGGGGAGGCCGGGAGCCGATTATGGTCCTGAAATGGATATCGGAAGGTATTGCAGCCAGCCCCATCCTCATGCCACCTTTGCTGCCATGGTTCAAAGGCTTGACATTTATGTGGGACAGATTATAAAAACTGTCGAAAAACTTGGAATTGCTGAAAATACGATCATCATGTTCACGAGTGATAACGGTCCCCATGAGGAAGGTGGAGCCGATCCGGGATTCTTTAACAGCAGTGGTGGTTTAAGAGGTATAAAACGGGACCTGTATGAAGGAGGGATAAGAGTTCCCTTTATTGTTTCCTGGCCCGGGACCATTGAGGGGGGAAGGGAGTCGGATCATATTTCTGCATTCTGGGATGTTGTCCCCACCCTGGCGGAGTTAACCGGGTTTGAGTTGGCTGAAACCGACGGCATTTCTTTTCTGCCTGAATTGATGGGAGAACGACAATCCCCCCATGAATTACTTTACTGGGAATTTCATGAACGTGGCGGGAAACAGGCGATTCTGAAAGACGGATGGAAAGCCATAAGACTTAATGTGGGTGACGACCCTGAGGGACAACTGGAACTTTATAACCTGACGACTGATCCGGCTGAGAAAAAGAATGTGGCAGATGAACATCCTGTCCTGGTTGCAGAATTCAGCAGGATTATGAAAAATGAAAGAGTACCCTCGGAAGAATTTAACTTTGGGATGACCACCTATTCCGGTGAATGAAAAAGCCAGGATTGCGTCTGTCAACCCTGCGGAAAACACACTGTTTCATGGAACAGTGCTTACAGGAATACTCACTGTATTTTACATCCTTACCAATTCCGATAATTCCACTGACAGATTTAATGGGAAGCATCAATGATGATTCCGATAATGTGATTCCCAGGCATTCCCCGGGGAGTAATCCAAATAATTTCTGTTGTTCTGCCACGTCCCAGGTGCAGTAACCCGGGCTGTACCTGTTGGTAATCTTAAATCCATCTTTACGGGCGGTGGATTCTATCACCTCCTGGGCCTGATCAGCCACCGATTCAACAATTCCCGTGGCAATCAGGTCAACGATATAACCCTCCAGAAACTGGCCCTCATTCATAAGGGTTTTTGAAAGAGTCTCGGGCTCCGGTCCGGCCGTTACTGCAAAAAAAGCATACTCTTCCGAACCCTTTAGCATGTTCCGGATGATCCTTCCGGTACGGAACCGGGTTCCTTCAATCTCAATCTCCTCATTTGAATCGGATTTCTCTGCTTTGAACTGTGCAAAGCCCCCACGGGGGGAGCAGATCCTTATACACTCCAGGGTATATCTGGTGATTAGATCAATGGAATGAGTATCATCTTCATTACCGGAACTACCCAGCAATGACAACACATCATCCGGCTCAATGGTAATTCTGTCTTTTTGTATGTTAATAAGATTAAGTTGCATCAACCCTCAAAATTATGAAGTTAGTTTTCAATTTACCAAAACATTTTTCGGGCTCCCGGAAGTCACACATTTGAAAAAAACTTAAAGATTAGTGTGCTTACGGTTTGGGGTACCGCAAATTTGTTAAATTTATCCTAAATCTGCCCCGAACCAACAACAATCCTGCGGGTCCGGTTATTTTTGTTTATCAATTCGTACTTGTAAGGGATTCACCGGATACCCGTCGAAATTATAAGACAGAGAGACATTCAGCCATGATACAATTTAAACAGATGATATGCCCGGTTTCTCCGGACCGGGTGGATGAGAACAGGGTAAGGGTAACGGCGTTTGGCAGTATTATTACCATGGGTCTGTTTATTATTTCGGGAAATGTATTATTCCCGGCCCTACTGACCATTGATTTTTTTATACGTGCATTTACTAAATTAAAATACAGCCCTTTAAGCTGGTTATCGGATCAATTTGTAAAAGCAATCGGGACCAAGCCTGTCTGGATAGACAAAGCCCCAAAAATTTTCGCGGCAAGGATCGGATTCCTCCTAACAATAATTACAACGATTTCCCATCTGGTTGGTTTGTTAATGTTTGCTACTGTTACAGGAAGTACCCTGGTTCTTTTTGCATTCCTGGAGTGCGGACTGAATTTCTGTGCTGGTTGCTGGATTTATACCTATGTAATCTATCCCCTGGTTAGGAGAAACAACTGAATTCCGGCACAATCTGAATCGTCTCTCCTCGAATTCAGAATATATCGAATAGCCTTACATTTGGAGTTACACTAATTCGAAAAAATTATGAAGATTTTAAAATGGATTGTCCTAACTTGTATACTTATTAGTGGTTTTTCAATCAATACAAAAGCCGGGGATATGAAAAAAAAGGAAGAGAAACTTGCAGTACTCTGGGCATCCGGGGATCGCGATGTGGCGGAAAAGTCGTGTCTTATGTATACTCATGCAGCCAAACTTAACGGCTGGTTTGATGAAGTGGTGCTGATCGTATGGGGATCTTCCTCAAAGTTACTGGCAGAGGATGAGGCACTGCAGGAAATAATAAAAACCATGAAAGATGACGGTGTAATCATCGAAGCCTGTATCGCATGTTCAGACATGCTCGGAGTAACCGAGGAACTGAAAGAGATGGGTATCGATGTGAAAGGAATGGGAGTACCACTGACTGAATATCTCAAATCGGGTTACCATGTGCTCACATATTGAATGTTCCCTCCCCTGACATTCTGTCTGTTAAAATCGTATGGCTTGATATTTGGAAAGCTAAGTATAAATATTCTTAGATGATCAATGTCCAGCAAATCAATGCTCGTTACCGGCACCTTGGCAAGCTTGTATCCAGCCGCAGGGTAAAAGATGCCCTGGATATACTGAATGGGATGGTGGGCGAAGCAGGGTTCAGTGATTTTTTCATTCAACTGGAACACCTGGAGCATACCTATGAACAGATGCTGAATTATATGCTTGAAGGCGTTAAGGATCCGGAACGTGACAAAGTATATTTGAAACTCCTCACCTCAATACTGGAGCTGGCAGACAGGGTAAGGGACAGGTTAATGGAAAAAGTCTCCGGCTGGCATACCTATATCCTTAAACATGCGGTGGACCAGAAACAGGCTCTTACCGGGAAAAGTGTCATTGAGACACTGGACGATCTCTCCTTTAAGAGGGAACTGGACGAAATGATCAACGAAGATCAGGCTTCTCCTGAAGCAACAGATGAACGCCGGAGGAACCTTACCATGGAAATTTTCAGACATCTCTGGCTGAGTAACAGATATAATGAAGCCGAAAACACTCTTTCTTCGGCCGTTTTATCATGCCGTGATTTTCTCTGGTATGAAAAGGCCCTCTATATAAGCGGAATATTGTTATCAGGATTAAGGTACTGGGATGAAGAGAAGGTACACAGGCTTATCGATTTTACAGGTGAAGAAGAGCAGGAAGTTTCGGCCAGGGCAATTGTGGCGCTTGTAATTTTACTTTACAGGTATGATGACAGGATTGAGTTCTATCCTGGTATTATACAGAGGCTGAAACTGTTAAAGGATGAGATAAAACTGGAGCAAAGCTTCGAAAAAATTGCACTGCAATTAATCCGCACGAGGGATACCCTGGAAATAGGAAGGAAACTGCAGGAGGATCTGATGCCTGAA
>CAZIAU010000174.1:0-2872 GCA_964536755.1 uncultured Bacteroides sp.
TGTAGAGGAAAAAGGAATAGAGGGGATCCGGAGGAAAAGAGATCCTGCATCTGTCTTCCCGGCAGATTTTTTCACTGAAGTGGAGGAGCTGAGAAGGAAGTTTGCTGCCCTGGTCAACTGTACCCCGGTCCAGGTCGCAACAATGCCTTCGGTTTCCTACGGTATGAACAGTGTGATCAACAATATTCCTTATTCAAAGAGGAAGCATGCCCTGACCATATCTGAAGAGTTTCCGAGTGGTTATTATTCCGCAGAGCAATGGTGCCGGAAATACGGGGCTGAATTAAAAGTGGTGGCAAGGAAGGATGACCTGCCGGGGAGAGGCAGGGACTGGAATGAAAGGATCTGTTCGGCAATCAACAGGGATACAGCTTTCCTGGTAATCTCCTCGGTTCACTGGATGAACGGGACAAAATTTGACCTGGAAAGCATTGGAGAAAGATGCAGGGAAGTCGGCGCAAAGCTGATTGTGGACGGTTCCCAGTCGGTGGGAGCATTACCTATGGATGTGGAGAGGTTCAGGATCGATGCTCTCATATGTACCTCCTATAAATGGCTGATGGGACCCTATTCGGCTGCACTTGCATATTTCCATGAGGACTTTAATGAAGGCACTCCACTGGAGGAATCCTGGATGGCCCGGATCAACTCGGAGCGTTTCGACAGGCTCACGAACTATGTGGAAAACTATAAACCAGGAGCCAACCGTTACGATGTGGGTGAAAGCAGCAATTTTATACTGGTACCCATGCTATGCACTGCATTGGATCAGCTTCTGAGCTGGGGTATGCAGAATATTCAGGACTACTGCAGGGAGCTCTCCGCCAGTCTTGTCAATTCCTTCCTGGATAAAGGCAGTTATGTTGAAGAGGACAGTCACAGGGCTCATCATCTCCTTGGGCTTCAGTTGCCTGCCACTACGAATGGAGAGTTACTGGTACAGGAGCTACGTAAAAGAAAGATCTACGTCTCTCTCAGGGGAGCCAACATCAGGGTCTCCGTAAATGTTTTCAATACGGTGGAAGATGTAACAGAGCTTATCGATGCCCTGAAAAAAACATAGCATATTTCATGGATACGGATTCCGAAACACCGTGATCCTCGAAGTTGTATGATAATTAATTTATCCCTTTTTTGCCAGCGCTTCAAGAACTCGTTGCTGATTCATGGGCATCTGGTATACCCGGGCCCCACAGGCATCAAAAATAGCATTTCCAATGGCCCCTCCCATACAGACAATAGCAGGCTCACCGCCCCCGAAAGGTGGCTGGTCCTGCCTGTCAAGAATAACCGTATCTATTGTTTCGGGAATCCAGGAAAATAGTGGGAGCTGATAGTTATCGAAGTTAGTTGTTATAACTTTGCTCCCCTTGAACTCCACATCTTCAGAAAGAGCATATCCCATTCCCATGGTGATACAACCTTCAACCTGGACGGTTGCTCCCTCCGGATTCACGCACATACCCATATCCTGTGCACAAGCAGCTCTGATAGGTTGAACTTTACCTGTATTTACATCAACCTTTACTTCAATCATTACAGCTACCCAGGTCTCGGCATCGATACCACACGCCATTCCGATCCCGCGTCCGCTTGGCCCAACCGATGGAGTATATCCAAACTTGTCAGCCAGAGCTTTCCAGACATTGATCATTCTTTCATCGGAAAGATTTTTTAACCTGAACTCAAGGGGGTCAACTCCGGCCCTTGCCGCAAGTATATCGATCTGGGATTCCCTGCAAAAAGTGTTGGTGTTGTTATGGGGAGCCCTCCAGGCACCTGTCGCAAGAGGGTGACCCGGGGTTCCCTTTTTCGGTGAGTGCTCTGTTGTTACCCTGTTTGAAACATTGTAAATGGTATCCGCACCACGGCTCCCGCAGAAATAGTGGTTGTAATCCCACATGGTCATCCTGCCGGATTCTTTCATTCCTGAACGGATCTTAATGACGGCAACATTCCTGAAAAAATCCTGGAAGAACTCTTCTTCCCGGGTATATACAAGCATGACAGGTTTCTTGGCCAGTTTTGCAATTTTCACTGCTTCGAGCACCTGCGGGTGGTAGATCTTGCCTCCGAATCCACCGCCAACAAAAGGAGAGATGACCCTCACATTCTCCAGCTCCATATCAAATTCATCACAAATATCATCCTGGGCGCCGAAAGGAGACTGGCATGAGCCCCATACTGTCACTTTATCTCCTTCCCAGTGTGCCAGGGCTGAATGTGTTTCAATGGGGGAATGTGCCTTGTACCCGTCTCGGAACTCGCTTTCAATCACCACATCTGCTCCATTCTCACCCTCGTCCAGGTTCCCTGCCTTATCTCTTTCCCGGGTATCGGTGGGAGCTTTCAGAATGTAGTCAAATACGGTCTTATCATCCACATCCAGTTCCTCTGCTGTGTAATCGGCTTTCACTTTTTGAATTGCTGCTGCGGCCATATCCGGCAACTCATGGAGTACCGCCACAAGATCTCCGTCCCGTACAACTTCTACACCCTCCATTTTTTCGGCTTCTGAATAATCCAGAGATGTCATTTTCGATGCATGAGAGGGTGGCCGAAGGATACGTGCATAAACCATCCCGGGCAACCTCATATCTCCTGTATATTTTGCTTCGCCGGTAACCTTTGGAAGTGCGTCTGAATGATTCATGGATTGACCCACATAATGGAATTGTGTGTGATCCTTCACGGGTGGTTGTTCATCCAGGGATCTTTCGATACGCTGGCCTTTGGCCAGTTCCCCGTAACTCACCTGCTTTTTCGGATTGGAACTGCCGTAAATTATGCCGTTCTTCACTTCCAGATCGCTCACGGGGATATCCAGGTATTCTGATCCCATTTGCAGAAGCACTCCCCTGGCTTCAGCCCC
>CAZIAU010000174.1:2972-6476 GCA_964536755.1 uncultured Bacteroides sp.
GTGATCACTTCACGGTCAGCTACTTCACCGACCAGGGTCGCACAGGACCTGACAGCTTCATTATCTATAATTACGGTACATGCACCGCAATATCCTTCTCCGCAACCGAACTTGGTCCCGGTAAGGCCAAACTGATCCCTGAGAACCCAGAGCAGGGTCAGGGAAGGATCAATTTCGATTTCTGCTTTTTTACCGTTCAGGGTAAAACTGATCATTTCTTTATTCATACATTTTTATTTTGTAGCATTCGAATAATCTTCACGGGTATCTATATCAACCAGGATCCCTGGATCATCAACCTCAATTTCGAGTACATCTTCAGGAAACAGGTGCATCAGAGAGCGAAGTCCCAGTTCAAGGTCCAGTTTCCGGATCTCCTTTCTGTATTTCATATCTACCAGGAGGGGATGTCCCCGGCGATGGTTATAAACGGGAATTACTATCCCATGGATTGAATCATTGTAGGCAGCTAGAATGGAATTTGTTATCCTGGATGGTATATCCGGTTGATCTCCCAGGAATAGCAGCGCAACATCTGCTTCATCGGGCAGGGCATTGAACCCGCAGATCACAGATGAGAGCATTCCCTCTTCATGGTTATGATTGATGCAGAACTTTACCGGCAAGTGCCCTGTGGCTTCTTTTATCTCATCGGCATTGGCACCGAGAACAACAATTATGTTTTCAATATTGGAATTCAGTACATGTCCAACAACTGTTTCAATGATCGTGCTGTCGCTGTAAGGCATAAGGAGTTTCTGGGTTCCCATGCGTCGTGAGGAACCGGCTGCAAGTATGATGCCCCAGTGGTTACTCATCTTTTTAATGTCGTTGGTTACGGACTTCAACAAGTTGTGCTGCAATGCTGATTGCAATCTCCTGGACCGTTTTTGATCCTATGGGGATCCCGACAGGAGTATGGACGCGGGACCACAATTCAGGAGTGGCCCATCCTTCATCCAGGAATCGTTTCTTCATGACACCCACTTTGTGTGTACTGCCTATCATACCTATGTATGATGCAGCAGAAGAAATGCACGATCTTAACGCATCGGCATCGTGCTGATGCCCACGGGTCGCTATCAGTACAAAACAATCATCGGAATAAGATATCTTACTCATGGATTGCCCGATATCTCCTACAACCAGATGGTTGGCCTCGGGAATATTCTCAGAACTTGCCAATTCTTCGCGATCGTCGACAACTGTGATATCAAAATCCAGAAGGCTGCCAATATGTGCCATTGCTTTTCCAATATGTCCGGCACCTGCAATGACCAGCCTGGGCAGCGGATCTATATGCTCAATAAAGATGACATCGTAACCGGGAGCCGCAGATTCGGGAAGATCTATTTCTGCAAAACCCGGAGATTCATTTTGCATTAAATGCTGTTCAATTTCGCTTCTGACAATCCCATCCACTCCTCTGAATGAAGGAGAGATTGTTCCGGCAGGGATCCAGTGTCGCTCAACCTTTTTCCCCGGATCCCCCTTCTTGCTTACCAGTGTGACCAGGCTTCCGGACACACGGTTTGTAAGAGACTGGACCATCTGTTCAAGTGCCCTTATGGAGGATTCCGGGTTGGCGTCGATCAGGACAACAGTTTCTCCTCCGCAGATGGCACCATCGCCACCCTGGTCTGTATCAAGGTTAAAATAATAGTGATCGGAAATGCCCGAAATAATCACACCCTCTGCAATGTGCTGGACTTCACCTTCAAGCGAACCGCCACCCACCGTACCGCTGATCAGTCCGGATTCGCCAAAAAGAGCAGAACTTCCCGGTTTTTGAGGGGTAGAACCCCTTGACCGAATAATTGTGGCAAGTGCAATTCTGACCCCTGAATTAATATTTTCCAGGGTATTATAGTAGATATTCTTTATGGGTACTACTGCTCCCAAACTATAAGATCCTTGCCAGGGTTATGATCAAAAGACAGCAAATCACAACAGCCGGGGACCAGAGCCTTGTAAGTATAGTAGTGGGCCGGCCTGATGATTCTCCCTGGAATTCCCTGCTGTACCAGAGGGAAACCCTGTAGCCAAGAGGAACGGTAATCGTAGATAAAATAATAGCAACAGGGGCCGTATATATGGCCAGTGGAATGTTGAATTTTGCCAGAGGGAACAGTGCTATGGCGACAATTGCCGCTCCTGCTCCGACAAAAACCCGGTTCATTAGCCTGGCAGTAAACTGTTTTTTAAACAGGCTGGAAAGTAAGATAAAGCCCAGCATTATTGTCAGGAATGCCCAGACCGGATTGAGAATAGAACCATGGTTCCAGGCTGCCGGCAGAAGAACTGCATCAAACATTCTGAAGAGCACCACTATAGCTACCAGAATGAGAACCGGCAGAATTTTCCGCGTAAGGCTCCAGACAAAGGAGATCCAGAAGAATGATAGTCCTGTTAAAACCGCCCCCGTATAGAGGGTGGCACATTTTTGTAATCCGAGTCCAAAGCTAAACTCGGTTAAACCCCATATTGCACCTATTGCAGCAATAATACCCAGGTTAGATCTGATACTTGTTTTATCCATAATCAAGAGAGTTTTGTCCTATAAATATAAGTTATTTATTGATTTCGTCCCCCCGATTTAGTAACTTGTATACAAATCGGAACGTAAATTTGCAAGATCATGGATAATCATTATTTGTGTCCGCATTGTAGAGGTCATCTCAGAGTTGGGGATTACATTATTTTTAAGATCCGCAACACGTTCAGAGAAAAAGGATTGCTGCTTTTACATCCGGAGGTCGGTAATTATACCAGTATTAAACACCCCGATTTCAACTTTCAGGAAGGGGAAAGGATAGATTTCTTCTGCCCTCTCTGTATGCAATCTCTGGATGCTGATATTGATGAGAATCTGGTTCATGTAATAATGGTGGATAAATTGCACAACGAACATGAAATATTCTTCTCAAGAGTAGCAGGGGAAAAAAGTACATACCAGGTTTCGGGTGACGGTGTAATGGAAACGGGGGAACACTCCTACAGGTACACCTATTTCAAACTTACAGATGAACATATTCAATACCTGGAGAACTACTAGAGCCCCGGTTATTATCATGTTTCACTGAGCTGACCAACATTTTAACAATCGAGTTGTTATTTCCATTAAAGATTCAATGGAAAAGAAAAATAATGCTCAGGTGGTTATCGATGTCACAGCACTGGGATTTCCGTGGAAAACAAAAGATCCATTCCTTTACTGTGTATATCACGCAGACATTTATCCTAATGGAAATGAGAAACTTGGCCCTGATGCGTCACTTCTGGGAAGAAATATTGGGAATGATTTCGAGTTGAGAGAAGGGTGGCGGATGTATCACGGTACTACCGTTCCGGGATTTCCTGTTCATCCCCACAGGGGTTTTGAAACAGTAACTGTAGTTAGGAAGGGTATTGTTGACCATTCTGATTCTCTTGGAGGTGCAGGCAGGTATGGTAACGGGGATGTTCAATGGATGACTGCCGGAAAAGGCATACAACATTCAGAAA
>CAZIAU010000175.1:0-4864 GCA_964536755.1 uncultured Bacteroides sp.
CGCCATAGGATGCTGCTTCAGCTTTTTGACGTGAAGCTTATACTTTTTACGCTCCTGCAACCATCTTTTTTTACAAACTGCGTAAAGATAAGTCCCGAATTTACAGCTTAGTTCCAGGTCGCGACACTTAATCTTGTTATAGATGATGATCATTGCATCCTGGAATAAATCCTTGGCCTGTTCGTGGCTCCCCTGGTGATGAATTACATAACCTTCAATGATAGGGAAATAAGTTTCATAGATAAACTCAAATATGCCGGAATCATGGTTCCTGATCCCGGAAATAATTGCTTCTTCTGAGGGGAATCTCATCATCCGGAAAGGCATAAGGAAAGGGCAGCTGATTTAAAATCACCTGCCCGGATAGTAGTAGTTTTCGTAAGTCTGAAGAAAAGTGAAGTTCCTTTTCCAGATGTACTCATTGCAAATATATGAGATTTAGCATTTAACACAGGCCAGGGATGATGTTTTATAACACATACATGGGTTTATGTGTTATATATTATTGATATCAGCGTCAGGGGGACTGCTTTTTAAAAGGGCAGGTTTGAAAGATCCACATTGCCTCCTGATAGGATGACTCCTATTTTTCTGTTCCGGAATTCGCTGTTATTCCGGAACATGGCTGCCACCGCAACAGCGCTGGATGGCTCGATCACTATTTTCATCCGTTCCCAGATGAATTTCATGGAATCTATGATCTCAGATTCCTCAACCCGGATAATCTTGCTGACAAACTTCTGAATAATTGGGAAATTCTTGTCTCCAAGCTGGGTTCTCAATCCGTCGGCAATGGTCTTGGGATTGATACTGGGTTGAATTTTACCTGTTTTTAGTGAAAGATATGCATCATCCGCACCAAAAGGCTCTGCTCCGATGGTTTCAATGTAATAGTTCAGGTGGTTGATAGCCAGCGCAGTACCTGCAAGCAAACCGCCGCCTCCTACCGGTGCTATTACCACATCCAGGTTTTCAACCTCTTTTGCCAGTTCCATAACGGCAGTTGCATTACCCAGTATTACATTGGTATCATTGGAGGGGTGAATAAAGGTGGCCCCTGTTCTTTTCTGGTGTACCTGTGTGGTCGATTCCCTTGCTTTCAGTGTTGGCGCGCACTCAATGATCTGGGCACCATAACCGGATACAGCTTCCTTCTTTACATCAGGAGCATTTGAAGGCATCACTATATAGGCCTTGGTTTCCAACATCCTGGCCCCAAGTGCAAGAGCAGCTGCAAAATTACCGGAAGAGTGAGTTATTACTCCCCTGGCCCTCTCTTCTTCGCTAAGCTGGAGAATTGCATTTGTGGCCCCCCTGATCTTAAATGCCCCCATCCTTTGAAAATTCTCACATTTAAAAAAGACTGTTGCCTTTAATAACTGGTTTACGGTTGTTGAGGTTAGAACCGGTGTCTGATGTACATAGGGTTTTACCCGTTTAACAGCAGCGGCAACATCCTTCAGGGTTGGTATCATATCAATGGATTTAGAATAATTACTGGTATACCTTATAAATTTAATGTACTTTCCGCAGAAAGTAAAGTCTACAAGCTGAATCGGTATCTCAACGATACACCAAGATCAAGCATATCAGCCTCAAACTTCCTGTAAATATTCAACATGGGCCTCCAATCCATGCTGAAGCTCAGCGGCAGATCCCTGACCACAAATTCAATACCACCAACCGCCGTAATGCCCAGGGAAATATCATTTTCCCAATTACCCCCGAAAAGGCCTCCTCCTGCATAAATTAACCATTGTTTGCTTCTGAATGGCTCGGCATGGATCCCGTAAAGGGCCGAAATATTCAGTCCGTGTCTGTTGTAGAGCGCATCTGCTTCCACAGATGTCAGTCTGTGCCTGAAGAACCCTTTGTAGGTAATCCCGCTTGAATATCCTGCGCGTACACCCAGAGAGTGCTCATAAGGCTGTGAATGCAGGTTCAGGGAACAGGGAACAAGCAGGGCCAGAATCAGAATGTTTTCAATTCTCATGGGTGATGGATTTATTTCAGAACAGAACCTTTCACCTCAAAAATAGTTTCCGTATACGAGGGGATCTTCAATCCCTTCGGCAGAAACGAGCTTCTGATTATGGTGGTTTCTATTACCGCACGTTGACGGGAAACACACCGGTTAAGCCAACCGGTTTCCGGTTCCATAAGGAAATCATAAGTCTGGCTTCCCGATACACTCGATTCCACCTCGCCCATATCGGTCTTCTCATAATAATTTTTTATTGAGTTCAGCATTCCCAGTCCCTGTATGATCACATCCTCGCCGGTCGTCCTGGTGAAGTAATACCTGTTTACCATTTTAACGGGCTTCGTATTGAAGTAATAGGTAATATCCCTGGTCCATTTGGTCATTTGTTGCACCACAGGATAAACAGATACGAACAGGCTGAACATACTATTGAATGAACCTGTTCCGTATGCTTCATTCAGGGTACTTAAAATAACCTCATGCTGGTTTGTATCGGCTACCGGTATTGCTTCCAGGGCCTGAAACATTGGGATAATTCCATCCACAGATATCAATTCTCCCGAAGAATTCATGATAACATTAAAGGAATCCTTTTCCAGGGAAGCCACCATTTCTGTAAGCATACGGTTGTTACCTGTCCTTGAATCGATGTCGATGGAGAGGGCAGGGGCCAGCATTGTCAGGTGAAGATCCCTGTAACGTGCTGACATATATATTAATCCTGTTTCCTTAATGGAATCCACCAGGAATTCGAGTTTCATCCGGTTTGAAAGGGTGATTTCCTGGTTATTTAAGGATTCGGAATGAGTGTTCTGCTGAAGATCAATGTCGAGCAGGTACTTTTCTCCTTCTTTCAGGTTATATGACAACCGGGCTTCCTGTGCTGTTGAATTAATTGATAGCATCAGAATTACAGGTAGCAGGATATGGATGAACATCTCTTTCATGTGTTGGATAAAATTAGTAATTAATGACAGAAATCATTTTGTTATTCGAATAACAACATATACTTTTGTTGTTGCTGAGGAACTGGCCGATCCTGGTTCCGAGGATTCAAAAATTATCTGATCCGGAGGAAGATCTGAAGGTAAAGAGCTAATGCTGAATAACTTTAGTTATAACTTCCAAAGGATCGTAAATCGAATTCAACATGATCTACGATCCGCAATTTTACGCCATTGAAGACAAACCGATGGAGCCTTTTATTTCTGAAAAAGAGATAGAGGAGCTACTTCAAGGGATTAAACCGGACAGGACCCTCGTTCGGGAAATTATTGATAAGTCCCTCAATAAAAATCGATTGACTCTAAAGGAAACAGCAGTACTCATCAAAGCGGACGAACCTGAAATGGTAACTGAGATCAAGGAGGGTGCTAAAGCACTTAAAGAGCAGGTATATGGAAAGCGTATCGTTCTGTTTGCTCCTCTGTACGTGGGGAACCGTTGCATTAACAACTGCAGATATTGTGGCTTCAGGTCTTCCAACAAGGATCAGAAACGGATGACCCTGACCCACGGGGAACTGGTAAGTGAGGTGGAAATGCTGGAGAAAATGGGACAGAAACGGCTGATTCTTGTTTTTGGTGAACATCCTGAATATGATGCTGAATTTATTGCAGACAGTATCAGAACGGTTTACGGGGTCAAAACCGGCAGGGGAGAGATAAGGAGGGTGAACATTAACGCTGCCCCCATGGAAATTAAAGGTTTCAGAATGGTGAAGGAAGCCGGGATCGGCACCTACCAGATATTCCAGGAGACCTATCACAGGGAGGCATATGCCGCCTTCCATACCGGGGGGATAAAGCAGAATTATAACTGGCGCATTTCCGCTCTTGACCGGGCCCAGGAGGCAGGTATTGATGATGTTGGTATCGGGGCATTATTTGGATTGTATGACTGGAGATTCGAAGTGCTCGGACTCATAAGACATGTGAATCACCTGGAGGCTGTATATAATGTGGGTCCGCATACAATCTCATTCCCCCGCCTGAAAAGGGCTTCCAATGCCATATTTGATGCACGGTATGAAGTCAGTGATGAAGATTTTACACGAATGGTGGCTATTCTCAGGTTGGCAGTTCCTTATACGGGATTGATCCTTACTGCCCGGGAACCCGCAAATATAAGAGATGAAATTCTTCAGTTTGGTGTCTCGCAGATTGATGCCGGAACCCGGATTGAAATGAAAGCCTATTCTGAAATGAAGGAACTGCAGGACCTGGATGCAGAACAGTTTGAGATTAATGATAACCGGTCGCTCGCATGCGTAATGGATGATCTTATTGATAATGAGTACCTGCCATCATTTTGTACGGCCTGTTATCGTACCGGGCGCACCGGAGAGCATTTTATGGAGTTTTCTGTACCCGGGTTTATCAAACGCTACTGTACACCAAACGCTATCCTGACACTGGCTGAATACCTGGAGGATTATGCCCGGGACGGGACCAGGGAGAAAGGATACAAACTGATCCGTAAGAATTTGAACGAGATGAGAAATGATAAATTCAAAACAAAACTTGAAGAGCGTCTTGGGCGTGTGAAGGAGGGAGAACGCGATCTCTATTTCTAATGCTTCCATATTCCGTGTACAGCTAAGATCTAATCAATAATATCTTTATATTTACTGTACATGATTTGATATATGGCAGAACCTTCAAAAAAGTCATTCGGTACCGCCCCGGTATATTTTACGGCCATTGCTACTATCCTGGGGGCCATCCTTTTCCTTCGGTTTGGTTATGCAGCCGGAACACTGGGATTCTGGGGGGTACTTGGAGTGATCCTGCTGGGTCACATGGTAACTATCCCGACAGCACTTGCCATATCAGAGATTGCAACCAACAAAAGGGTGGAGGGAGGCGGAGAGTACTTTAT
>CAZIAU010000175.1:4874-6475 GCA_964536755.1 uncultured Bacteroides sp.
CATCATATCCCGCTCTTTCGGCATGAACATTGGTGCCACCATCGGATTTGCCCTTTTTATTTCCCAGGCCATTAGTGTTGCATTTTACATCATTGCTTTTACAGAAGCCTTTGATTTTTTCTTCAAATGGGTAGCAAACAGGTTTGAGTTTTCTCTGCCCAAGCAGGTGATAAGCATTCCTGCCATAATCGGACTTTCGGCTCTGATCCTGAAAAAGGGTGCGTCTGTGGGTATGAAAACCCTCTATCTGGTTGTGTCTAACCTGCTGATCTACATCATTCTTTTATTCATGGTCATCACCGAATATGGTGCCTCACACACTTTTTAACTGGGATCTCTTGAAAAGGTAGATATGATCCAGTTTTTCGTGGTATTTGCCATCATATTCCCTGCGTTCACCGGAATGACAGCCGGAGTAGGTTTGTCGGGGGACCTGAAAAAACCGGGCAAATCGATCCCGCTGGGAACTGTCCTGGGTACAGTTACGGGGATGATTGTCTATGTATTCATAATTATCAAACTGATTTCATCGGCCGACCTTCAGACACTGAGTGATCCTGAGAACCAGCTGGTGATGGCTGATATTGCCCTTGCCGGGTCGT
Source organism: uncultured Bacteroides sp. (assembly GCA_964536755.1). Taxonomy (GTDB): domain Bacteria; phylum Bacteroidota; class Bacteroidia; order Bacteroidales. The sequence goes on from CAZIAU010000175.1 coordinate 5,477, forward strand.
TCATTATTCCAATTGGCCTGGCTGCATCCACTTTCTCTTCTGCTATAGGGTCCATCATTGTGGCGCCAAGAACGCTGCAGGCTCTTGCGGGGGATGATTCATTTCCTGTAAAAAGATTAAATCGTTTCCTCCACAGGGGAAGGGGTGAAACCAATGAGCCATATAACGCCACACTGGTTACCATAATGATCGCCATGGTCTTTGTTGTCATCGGTGATGTGAATAAAGTGGCGGGGATCATCAGTATGTTTTTTATGGTCACCTACGGTTCACTCTGTCTGATCTCCTTCCTGCATCACTTTGGATCTTCACCGTCATACCGGCCCTCCTTCCGTTCACGATGGTATATATCTCTGGTTGGATTTGTGGCATCGGTATGGGTGATGTTCAAGATAAATACTGTCTTTGCCCTGGCTGCCATTATGATCATGGTGCTGCTCTATCTATATATCAATCATTTTCATAAGAGCAGGAAAGGGCTTGTTTCCATTTTTACAAACGCTCTGTTCCAGCTGAACAGGAACCTGCAGGTATATCTGCAGCAAACAAGTAAATCCAGGGCCAACAAAGAATGGAGGCCCAGTGCTATCTGCATCTCGAGAGATTCTTTCAAGCGGGATAAGGCGTTCCACATGATGAACTGGATCAGCCACAAATATGGTTTTGGTACTTATATTCACCTGATTGAAAATTACTATTCCAGGACAAGCCGGCAGAAATCTGAAGAGGAGATGGCTAAGCTGATCAAGAATTTCATGGGCAAGGGCAGCCATGTATATGTGGATACCATGATCTCGCCATCCTATACCTCCGCTGTGGCTCAGGCCATCCAGGTGCCGGGCATTTCAGGAATGGAGAATAACATGGTGATCTTCGAGTACAGCAGGGATGATCCTGAGAATCTGAAAGAGATCGTGGACAATTTTGCACTGGTCAATGCAGGCAATTTTGATGTATGTATCCTGGGGAGTACCGACCGGACCATCAATTTTAAGAACG
>CAZIAU010000176.1:0-6466 GCA_964536755.1 uncultured Bacteroides sp.
GCTATTTTTTCATCATTGCTCAAAGCCATACACTCGTTATTGTAACCCGTACTTTCAAGATTAATCTGGGATGCCCTGTTCGCATAATTCCCTGACAGGATTTTCATTGAACCATCACTGCTGGCAACAAGAATACTGCCAGTTCGATCCAGCCATTCAATAGCTTTGACAGAACTCCGCAAATTGGGATAGATATTATATGCGGGAGAGATGAGTTTTTTCAGGGCAGTATAGAGTCCGTTGTAAATGTCCACATCGTAATATCTCCCGTTATAACGGGCATTGATCATGTAAGCCTGGTAGGCCAGAAGGCCCTGCAGATCCGGATTGCGGGATATCTCTGTACTCTGTACTGCCACATCTTTTGCAATAGATAATATGCGCCTCTGGGTTTCCAGGTTGGCCGATTCGGTATTTGTTGATGGCGTCGAATTTACACGCTCGTTCTGCGTATTTGAATTATCCGGTGTCCTCGAAGAAGCACTCTGTTGCCCGGATGTGGTACTTTGCTGCCTGGACGTGGTGCTTTGCTGTCTGGACGAAGTCCTCCGTGAATTATCGACCGGCTGCTGTTCCCTTCTATTCACCTGTGTCTGACGGTCTCTCTCATTGTTCTGGCCGACCGGGATGGATTCCCTTGAGTCCGGCTCCTGTTCAGGTACTGTTTCCCCGACCTGATCATTAGGCACCTCATCCACTGGTAAAACAACATCCTGCCGGGCTTCGGGAACAACTGTATAATCCTGCTGTGTAATTTCTACAGGGGTTCTCACTTTGGGAGGACGGTTACGGGTTCCGAAGAAAATCAGTGCCAAAACGATCACGAGCACACCCATGGCAACTGCTATGGCCCGATTCATGAATAATCTTCTGCGCTGAAGATAAACTTTACGTTCTTCCTCCCACTGGAACTCTTCTTCACTGGTACTTAAGAAAACCATGGCCCGTTCGAAGGCCGGATTATACTGAACTCCCCATGCAGGTGTTGGTTTCTGTGTATCTCTCCAATTTTGTGCAAGAGTAAGTTCCGGTGGTGTCCAGAGTTCAGTCCTGCCCTGCTGGTAAAGGGCCGACGCCTCCGACAACTTCAGGTACATCTGGATGGACTCATCTTCTTCATCCACCCATACACTTAACCTTTCCCATATCCTTATGAGTGCTTCATGGGATAACTCTACAGGAGTATCAGATGAGAGCGATACTGAACTTTGAGGAGAAAGAAATGAGCGGCCCGGCTTTCTGAAAATTTCCACCACATCGGTCATTTCCTCAAGACTGCACTGGGCTATCCTGGCCAGATTTCCCAGAGTGGCCTGACGGCGAAACCCGTTGTACTTATCACTTTTGGATGTTATGGATTTGAATAATCTTTCACAGATCATTTTCTGTTTCTCATTCAGCTCGTCATATGCCTCATCAAGATGATCGCTCAAAGCATTCTTTATGGTCCCGATGGCTTTATAATCATTAACAGAGATTGGCTGATCCCGGTCACCATGAAGAGTCCAGAAATCCCAGGTTCGCATAAGTGCATGCTGCAGCATGGGAAGCTGTGTATCAACTTCATCCAGATCCTCTAGCAGGAGATCAACAAAGCCATCTTCAACAGAAGCTCCGGCCTGCTGAATTGGTCCGAGAATTGCCTCGGACAATGATTCTCCATTCATCTGAGGGAGCAGGTACTTACCCTGATTCATCTGGTCTGTAAGAGAATGATAGTTGGAGCATGCATCAATAAAGTCGGAACGTATGGAAAGCATCACGTAAATACCGGGTCGTTCTTTTTTTGCTGCTTTCACAAGAAGTTCGACAAACCTTGAGACCTCGGGATTTTTCCCATTCTTTTTTAATGAAGGGACCCTCTGGAAAAGCTCTTCAAACTGGTCAACCACCAGGTAATAATTATGGCTGCCAAGTCCCTTTTCAACAATCAGTTCATTCAGGCTCTGTGTTCCTGCAAGAAAAGACTGAACATCCGTTTCTTTTATCTTATTTGGGAAAACCTGTTGAAATCCCCTTATAAGACTTTCCACCGGTCTGTTTCCCGGCCTGATAGTTACGGGGATCCATTCCTGCTTATCGTCGGTAAGAAGTGCAGGTATGATACCTGACTGGATCAGTGAAGTTTTTCCACTTCCTGATGCTCCAACAAGCGCAACAAACCTTTTGGTCAAAAGAGAATCCAACACTTCTTTAACTGTGCTCTCTCTTCCGAAAAAGTATTTATCCTCGGAACTGGTATAAGGTCTGATACCCGGAAAAGGATTTCTTTGTAATACCCCGGTACCTATCAAAGAGGGTTCACCCATAACTCAAATTCATTATCGTCAACAATTATTCTTAAACCAGATTATTAGCGGTTTGGTTTAAGAAAGTACAAAAAACGTGCAATAAACACCTGTCATCAAACAGTAGTTCAATGAATTTCTCTCTTTCTATCAAATACGCCTCACACATTCCGATTGTACCAAGATAACGAATTTGCTCCAGAATTTCAGGCTGGTATGCGGCAATAATCGCAATGCCTGATGAAAGAGGAGTAAAATCCACTTTTGCTGTTGACCTGGCGAGAACCACAAAATCCCCTTCGGAAAATAGCTTCTCCGAAAATGGTTGTAGCTCAGAAACCAGCTTAAACAGAGCATTTATTCCAACATTTAAAAATAACTTCCAGGCAGCCAGTTTCATGGTAGTATTCATGTACCACCATGCAGCATCATCGTGATCATTGAAACTGTTGTCAGGAAAATCCAGACGCTCCGTGACCAGACTGAACCGCTCAGGATCATTTTTACGTAATAATTGCGCTGCGGTTTCACGAATTTTGGGATTTGGATGAAATCCCTGTGCAATAATTTGCGTTTCATCAAAAAACCGGGAATTATTTCCCATCCTCTCGAGTACACAGATCCGGATAAAATCACCCATCTGCATACCGTCCCGGTTGAGGATTCTTTATAGAAGTATCTCCACCGGTAATATATCAATGGAAAACAATGCCTGCAGTTTATCGACCTTTTCCCGTATTGTCACATCTTTAAAATATGAAACCAGGACTGTTTTAAGGGGCTCATTAAGAAGAAGATCCAGCAATTCAATAGCCATCCCCCGATCATCTGACTGTCTGTCGAGCAGACCTAATCTTATGCGGTGAACGGATCTCCTGTCATAAATAAGGGCCATTAACATCATAATCACTTCATTAACATCCCATATCTCATGCTCAATGGCCATTGCCATGCTTCCCCCGGGATCATCGGTACGGATAGAGATTTTTGCAGCAAGATTCCAGGTACCCGTCACAACCATCCGCAGTATCGCATTTTGAATTGATGCTGCTTCTATTTCAGAAGCCTTAAAATGGTTTTCATATAGACCCCTGATGACCCCGAGGAAAACCTCCCTCTGGTGATATTCAAGTTTATCAAGCAGCATTTGATTTGATCTCTCGCCTCCGATGGCAGAGATCACTGATATTATACGTTTCTGCAATATAATATCAGCGTCATGCTTATGAAATGCTGCTTCCAGATCATCAAGAACCTGTTCTCCAAGGTTTACAAGGGCTGACCATGCAGTAGCATACAATTCAGGATGATCCAGGAACTTGATAAGTTGATTTCCTGTCCCCTCTGAACTGATCATCCCCAGTGTGGAGATCGCTACGCTTTGAAGGTTTGAATCTTTGTATGTCAGTAATGACATTACCTCCGGCAGATAAAAGGAGTCGTGCTCTTCCGTCACATGGTATAAAGCAGCGTAAATTTCATTTTTCTCACCCGAGTTAAAGGCATCGCCTATTGAATTGTCATGACTGGTTTTCTCTACTGTAAACCTGTCCAGGCGCTCCCTGATGAAAGCTTCCTGCAAACCCAGTCTTGTTTTCAATTTTCTCTGGCCCAGTATTCTTATTTTTTCTTTCACTCCCGGGATTTTTTCTTTTACAAGCATCTGACTAATCGTTAGCTCCGGTAAGCCTGGTGAAGAGTTCAGAAGGTGGTCCCATGCCAGATTACGAACTCCCGGGTTAGAATGATTTAACATCTTCATCAGATTTTCCCTGGAAATAAAATGAAATGAATAGGGATTGAATTCCAGAAGTTCAATGGGAAAGGCAGACTTTTCCAGGTCAACTTTCACGAGGTCCTTTAAACTCAGATCAAGCTGATCTCTTATTCGGTCCGATTCAAGAGTAACCTCCAGCATTCTCTGGTAACTTCTGTAAAGAGCGAGACCAATAAAAAACCAGATCATCAGAGCAATGAAAAGGATATATGTTATATGAATAATCTCTACAAAACTGATAAGTACAAAACAGGCCAGGAAGAGGCCTGAACCAAATACAGCAGTCTGGCTCATCATCCCCTCAATACCGGATTGCACATTTAATCTGTTCCTGGGCTCCAGAGTCTGATATACAAGATTAAGTGAGGGATCCTCCATGGATTCTTTCATGGACCTGTTTACTCCTCTGGAGATAACCACCAGAATAAAGAACCAGGTAAATAATGATGCCTCCCCTCCGAATCCGAATCGCTCTCCTGCGATAGCCGATGCAAGTGTAAGGAGTAACAGAAGCACAGGAGAGATAAGAAGGGTTGTTTTAATACCAAATCGCTTCTTGATCCTGCTGAAGAAAAAGCGTTTCATGATCCAGGCCAGGGCCATCACCACTCCAGAGAAGATACCCAGAAATGAGACCAGTTCAACCCCCCCGGCAAAGCGGTTCCCGGTTACCCAGAGGAAAGAGTAATGAAGCAGGGTAGTTACCGAAACCCCAAGTACGACAAATGCTGCCATCAGTGCCGTATACCGGTGGGACATAAGTCCGAGGGGCCCGGTGCTCTTAACCCTTTTCCTCGTGACCGGCTGTTTCTTTCCAACGGCTGATAAAACATAAAGCTGTGCACATGTGGCCAGAAACAGGCATCCCGTTCCCAGATAGAGTACATGCCTTATCTGGAACCCACTCCTGACCAGTAATGGTGTGCCTGTGAAAGCAATGACTATGCCGGCAATAAGGGAAACCTCAATAAGTCCGGTTAACTGCTTCTCCCGGCTTGGGGAGAGGAAACCCCGGACAGTGGTCCAGAATCCCAGTAATGTAATGAGGATCAAAGGACCCATCAGAACGAATACCGCGAAATCAAAATGGTTCTTCTGAAGGATCCTGAAACCTGGCAACAGAGATGCAGTCATTATCAGCACAGCAACCAGGTTTAAAATACCAAAAGGTTTGACTCCCAACTGTTTGCTGAAATAACTGTATATGGAGGCTATCAGGATCCCCACACCGCCGGAGATCATCAGGGCCAGTGGCACCTTCTCTGCACCATATGTTTCCAGGAAAACAGAATTGGCCACCAGGTCCAGGGATCCCACGAAGATCCCTGAACAAAATGCCTGTAATACCAGGGCAGCAATCAATGGTCTGTTGCCCTGCTCAATCTGCAGTAATTTTCCAATCCCTGTTTTCATCAAAACAATCCCGTTTAGGTTTCTATTATTAGGATTATAATGTCCTGCAATTAAGCGAATAAATGGATATCTATCAAGACAAGTAATGAACATCAACCGGACAATATACGGTTTCAATTGCAGAATATTTCCCTATTTTTATCTTAAAACAACATGCCGGATGTTTGACCCTGAATTTGACAGTAATACGGAGGTTCAGCCGGCAACGAGAAGTGGTTCCAAAAACAGAGCAGGATGAATACAGGGAAAATATACCCATCGATGGTCATGCTCGCAGGGGAATTTAGTGTATTGGTGGGTGGCAGTGCCCTTTCGGTTCCTTTTGGCAAATCTGATGCCAGGGTGAGGAATATTAATGACTGTCCCCGCGGGATAAGCACGGGGGTGGAAGCCCTCGCCTGTTATACTGCAACCCCGCTCCGGTTCAAAGAAGATGGAACCGTACAAGAGGTAGTCTTTGATCCTGCACAGATCCCGAATGATTATCGTTTTTTTCTCCTTGATTCAGGTGAAAGGATCGACTCCGGGCACCTGGTTGAACAATTCCTTCACATGATGAAGGACCCCGTATTTGAATCATCCATAAGGAATGAGTACATGGTGATAAATAACAAGCTCATCGAAGCCCTGTTGAGACAGAGGGAGGCGGACCCTGGCCTGCTGATGAGGATCCTTTCGGACTACCAGTTCAACCATTTCAGGAATATGATCCCGTCCGGAATGATCGATATCTGGATTGAGGGTCAGGTCTCAAATGAATATTACCTGAAATTTAGCGGTTCCGAAGTTGCATATATGCTGGGGATAGCCCATCAGGACTCCATGCAGGCTCTGGAAGAACGCTGGAAGAAAGATATTATCTGGATTGAATAGATCATTATTCGGAGAGCCAGAATACACCAAATCCACGCAGCCATGTCACCAGTTTTTCAGCTTCTGTCGAGAGGTTAAACTGCTCCCAATCGCCCGATTGTGCAAGAAAAACCTG
>CAZIAU010000177.1:0-6412 GCA_964536755.1 uncultured Bacteroides sp.
GAGTAACCGTGTCCTCCATAGGGATAAATATGTAATTCTGAGGGGATATTGTTCGCCCTGAGGACCTTATAATATAAAAGGCTGTTCTCCACCGGGACCGATTTGTCGTCGCCTGAATGTACCAGGATGGCCGGCGGAGTGTCTGCGGTTACCTGCAATTCATTGGAAAAATATGTGACCAGCTTCCTGGAAGGTTTCTCACCCAACAGATTGAGTTTTGATCCCTGATGGGTGAAATCATCGTCAAATGTTATCACAGGGTAGATAAGGATGGAGAAATCGGGACGGCAGCTCATCCTTTCCACGGGATCTGCACTGGATGGATCGCCTTTATCAAAGTGCGTGGATAAAGTGGACGCCACATGACCCCCGGCCGAAAATCCCATGATCCCTATTTTTTCAGGATCCAGGTTCCAATTCAAAGCATGGTAGCGGACCATCCGCATGGCCCTCCGGGCATCAAGCAGAGGAGACTCATAGGGAATTATATTGCTTTTCGATCCGGGAAGCCTGTACTTAAGGACGAATGCTGCAATTCCGTGGGAGTTGAACCAGCGGGCAATATCACTTCCTTCCCAGTCGTAGGCAAGTCTCGCGTAACCCCCTCCGGGACATATGATCACCGATTCACCGGTGGTATTCTTCTTTGAAGGAAGGAAAACAGCGATGTCGGGTTTCTGGACATTCCTTATCCTTACAATATCGGATGTATCCCATATGGTGAGTTCTCCGGTTTCTCTATAGTTGGGCGGATCTTCCGGCCAGAGGGGTATGACGCTGTTCTGTGAAATTCCGGTAATAGTGAAACCGGATAATATCAGGGAAAAAAGTAATTGTTTCATATGAAAGGATTTTGATTGTGTTCAGGAATAATCAGCCTACAGGATATATGCTACAAGGAAGAGGGTATGCCTCATTTCACTCCTTAATTTAAGCGAGGGTTCCGAAACCCGGATTGTCACCTCTTCGCTCCACTCCCCGGACAATATTTCAAGCTTATTGATGCTTAACCTGCCGCCCGGACCGGTCAGCTGTAATTCAACTTCACCCTGACCGGGAAAATAAACCAGGTACTCTTTGCCCGGAATGGCCCTGCAGTATGCCTCATTCTCATCGCGATCTTCCAGCAGATCATTTCGGGGCGCCCCGTTGAAAAAGTCCATCCTGTCGGTGGCAGACCTGACACCCTTGATCACGGCCCGGGCCGTGTCGCTCAAACCAAGCCCCGCTGGCGGCCTGTGGAACCTGACCGCTGCCGATCCGAACAGGGTGCTGCGGAGAAAACTTTCAATGGCATTGTGGGTACCCCCTCCGTACTGTCCCCCGGATGCCCCGTAGGTTTTCACATTGTTCACCGGCCTGAGGTTCCCCGTCTTCTTAAGTCTCTCGATCTGAAATAATCCGTTCCTCCACTGCTCCTCTCCCCGCTGGTGGTTATTCTGGGATATCTCCACAAATGAGTAGATTTCGGGATGATCGAAGCTTTCCCTGTGCGAAATATGGTTCAGGTCCCACGGGTCCCACATCTCTGTTACATGGACACTCTTTCCGGATTCTCTGGCCTTTTTTTGGATATAATCTGACCAGAACCTGCCCCACTCGGAAGTGACCGAGGTTTCATTGTCAATGCAATAAAGCACATGGTCGTAATTCAGCGAATAGGAGAGCATTTTATCCACGTAACGCTGCTGGTACGCCAGCAGGGTCATATTGTTCTGATGAACCGGTACGGACCAGAAAAACGGATTTTCACAGAGTGTGGGGTGGGTCTCCACTTTTTCCGGCAGTTTGGTCCTGTAGGCTGAATATGATACATTGTTTACCGGGTTAAAAGGATTCCTGTCCCAGTTTTCCCGGTAGAAATCAAAAGTGGCCCAGATCTCGATCTGAACAAATATTTCCCGCTCAGAGGTCAGCTTAAGAAAGGTCTCGAACCTTTGCCAGTATTCATCGTTCCACCTGTTCAGGTTATATTTCCCTGTCTCCGGATCCAGCCCGAAGGGCCACACATTTCCCGGGTCACGGCTCGACATGGTGTTCCTTACATAGTTGCCACCAACCGAAGCTAGCAGATCAAGCTGAGCTTCAAGCCCGGGCAGCTGGAAAAGATTATCCTCATCGGATCCCCCCAGCAACAGCACCGTTTCACCGTTGTACTCCCAGTACTGGGGATGGAGCCGGCTTATTTCCAATCCGGATGGACCATATAGGATCCTGTTTTTATCAAGTTCCCCGTAACATAAGTCCGTCACCAGTGTGATTATGAATAGCAGGATCAGCTTTAGTTTTCTCATAGTTCTGTCTTAATCGTTCAATTTATCTCCGGATCAGTGAAATGAGCCCTGGAGCCTGGTCCGTATGGTATAACTTCCCGAACCGGTTTTGCATAATACCTCTCCACCGGCCTCCTTAAAATCGATCCCTGCTTCTTCAAGCGAAGACCCGTTAAATTCGATGTCCCCGGCATTACCGGGAATATAAATGGTGGCGCTGGTATTGGCAGGGATCATCACCTCCATCTTCATGGCATTATTTTCAATTTCCCAGCCCGAAGCAATGGTTCCATACATGCATTCGTGGGTCGCTTTTGCATAAGTCAGTCCCCCTCCCGGCCGGGGATTGATCAGAATATGCTTATAACCGGGATTGGATTCGTCTATCCCGATACCTGCAACCACCTCGTACATCCATTTTCCTATGGCTCCGTAGGCATAATGGTTAAAAGAGTTCATTCCGGGGTCCTGGAATGTCGAGTCTGGCTTCTGACCGTCCCAGCGCTCCCAGATGGTGGTGGCTCCCATGGTTACCGGGTAAAGCCAGGAAGGATACTCCTTTCTTTTCAGGAGCATATAGGCGAGGTCATTCATACCATACCTGGTGAGGGTCAGGGAGATCAGCGGCGTGCCGAGAAATCCCGTGGTTATATGCCCGAATTGCTTCACATCCCTGCCCAGGTAAACCGCACTTTTTTGAGCTGTGGCTTCATCCAGCAAATTAAAAGCGAGCGCCAGGGTATAGGCTGTCTGGGTGTGAGCCACAAGGCGACCGTTTGGGGTTACATACTCCAGGTTGAATGCTTCCCTGACTTTGCCGGAAAGTTCGCTGTAGTAATCGGCATCCTCATTCCTTCCCAGAATGGATGCCACCCTTGCCACTATGGATGAGGAATAAGCAAAATATGCCGTTGCGATCAGGTCTTTGGCGGTATAGGCTCCCATGTAATCTGATCTGGTGGACGCATATGCCAGCCAGTCCCCGTAATGATGATCATTCTCCTGCCAGATGTAATCATCTCCTGCATGCTCTTCCATGTAACCTATCCACTTCTTCATGCTCTCGTACTGGTTCTCCAGTATTTTCACATCACCGTATTCAAGATAAACCACCCATGGGATAACCACTCCCGCATCGGCCCAGCCGGTGGCCCCTCCCCTGTTTCGGATATCAGGTATCACATCCGGGACCCGCCCGTCCTCTTCCTGGTCTGCAGCCAGATCTTTCAGCCACTTGGTATAGAAAGAGGCTGCATTCATATTAAAACAGGCAGTGGGTGCAAAAACCTGTGCATCCCCGGTCCAACCAAGCCTTTCATCACGCTGGGGGCAATCGGTGGGAACATCCAGGAAATTTCCTTTAAGTCCCCATAAAATATTGTGTTGAAGCTGGTTGACCAGCGAATCGGAGCATGTGAATGTGCCTGCAGGTTCCATGTCAGAATGTATCACCATCCCTTTGATCTTATCCGGTGTCAACTGGCCAGGAAAACCCGAAACAGACACATACCGGAATCCATGGAATGTGAAGTGGGGCTCGAAAATCTCCTCTTTCCCGCCCTTCAGGAGGTAAGTATCGGTACTTTTTGCCTTTCGAAGATTCTCATAATACATGTTCCCTTCCTTATCCAGCACCTCGGCATGCCTGAGGGTGATCACATCCCCTTTCTGTCCCGAGGCAGCGATCCTGATCCATCCTGCCATATTCTGACCCATATCCACAATCCACTCATCTCCTGTCTTTCGAATGGAAACCGGGCTCAATTCATCGATTATCCTGACCGGGGGACCTTCAGGTGCGATCAGCTTCTCTTTGGAGATATCGGATACTTTGACCGGTTTCCAGTCCGAATCATCGTATCCTGCTGTGCTCCAGCCAGTCAGTTCTTTATTGGCATCATAAACCTCACCATTGTAAATATCAGATTCAAGGATAGGTCCAGTAGTCGCCTTCCAGGTATCGTCCGTTTCAATAATGTCTACTTTTCCACAGCTGCACTTAACCATCATCTGCGCGATGGCAGCCACTTCGGTTCCCCTTACCCCTTTTTCATCCATCCATCCAAGGTTACCCCGGTACCACCCGTCACCCAGTATAATGCCGATTACATTTTTACCCTGTTGCAGTTCCCAGGTCACATCGTATGTCTGGTATTGGAGCCTGGTATCATAACTGGTCCAGCCCGGTGTAAATTCCTCCCGGCCTATCCTCTTTCCATTGATCTCCACCCGGTAAAGTCCCTGACTGCTTATATATAACCTGGCCATCGCGATGTCCCTGTCCAGAACGAACTCTTTTCTCAGGTATGGCGAGGGCATCGATCTGTTTCTGTCTTCCTTCCATGATGGTCCGATCCAGGAGGCATTCCACTCTGTGCCGGGCATCACTCCCATCTCAAAGTATGCAGGATCGCTCCATTTGCTTCTGTCTCCATGGTTATCTTTCACTCTTACCTGCCAGTATACCCGCTGGTAAGATTCTAGCGGCGGACCCTGGTATTTCACATGGATGCTTTGCGAAGAAACCACTCTGTCTGTTTCCCAGATCAGGTTCTTCCCCTTAATAAGGTCTTTTCTGTCTAGTGCAGCACGTATTTCATACATTTCCTGCATGGTGTTCGTGCGGTCGGACTCAATTTTCCAGCTGAACCTGGGAACCGGGTTATCAATGCCAATGGGATCGGTTTTGTAATCGGTTGTAAGCGATGTAAGGCCGATCCCGGCCCTGAGGATCCCACCTGTAAGGATCAGTAAGAGTATCAGTACGGATTTTCCAGATTTCATAGTATTTCCGTTTTGTGGATTGTTTTCATTTTCGGATTGTTCTCATTTAAAGATAGAGGTTATTTACGAATTATGTGAGCGAATTGGCTTCGCCGGGCTCGCTGGCCCGGTTCTCCGCATCTGAGTTGCAGGGAGAATCAATACTGGTCCTGTTTTCGAATCATGGACCGGAGCTTAAACGTAGATGATCCGGGTTCAAGTGGCCGGAACGGGACTATAGATGATAACCTTGTTCACCTCTACGCCATAGCCTTTCAAAGGGTCCTTCAACAGGATCCGCACTTTGTGGTCTCCATCAGCCAGATTGAATTTCCAGGCTATGTCGAGTCTCCTGACCATGCTCCGGGTTGGCATTTTGACTTCCTCCGACAGTTTATCATCGATAAAGACATTAATAAACAGATCCCTGTCAAGATCCACCCCCGGTCTTTTGAACGCGCTGCCACTTATAACGAATCCCTTACCGTTAAACTCAAAGCTGAATTCCCTGGCACCCTCTGCCATAAGCCGGTTTCTGCTCCCGTCAACAGCTATAAGCTTAACGGGATAATGCCCCTCAAATGCCTGTTCATATTTTACCGGCACCGGATCGTCCAGGGGTATGGTCAGTTCATTTTCAGACACTTTCCCTCCATTTCTGTTAACCATCTCAATGGCGTGCCTGAAACTCATTCCATAGGTGTCGGTTAACGAGCTGGTGGTATATTTGAAATCCATATCCTCCACTCTGTCCAGTCCCTGTTTCCAGTAAGCAGGAATACTGTCGTATCCGATCATCGTACCCAGGATCCCCCCTGCGCTGGCCGGATTGCAATCTGAATCCTGACCGCAGCGGGTACTGATATCGATTGTTTTTCCAAAATCACCCTTTCCGTACATCATCCCTATGACAATATAGGCGGCATTGATTTTTGCATCAATATTAAATGCATCAAACACCCCTTTGGGACAACCAATGTCCGAGGACCATTTCTTCTCGGTTTCAAACCAGGTCCGTTTCCAGTCATCCGGATAGAGTTCACACCAGTGGATCACATCATTAATACATCTGTAAAATTCACTCTCCGGGGGAATGATCTTCAGTGCCTCCTTCACTACAAAAACAACATCGTCTGAATAAAAAGCAAGTGAATACATGGCAGCCACATAAACCCCGCCGTACCAGCCATCCCCGTAATTCATAATATGACCCACCCGGTCGCATATCCGGGATGCTGAATTCACCATCCCCGGATTCATCAATCCGGCGAAATCTGCTTCAATCTGAAAATCAATATCATCTGCATGCGGATTATTTTCCCAGTATCCCGATCCCGGCGGATCAATGCCGTTCAGAATATTATACCTGGCCGCCT
>CAZIAU010000178.1:0-6410 GCA_964536755.1 uncultured Bacteroides sp.
GTACCCTGGGGAGTGAGGCTTAGCGCACTTTGAGACAGACCGCCCATGACACCGTCGTTCACGGTGCGCCAGGCACGAACATCTTCGCTCTTGAAATCAATAATCATCATAGCTCCGGGGAGTGGACCGGCCCGAGAGAAAAATAGCCATACGCAGCTGCTCGTCAAACCTCTCCAGCAGCTCACCGCTGCCCGGCCCCGGTTTCAGGAGATAGCAGTACCCGAACTCATAGAGCTTCAGGTCGGGATTCTTGTGGTTGATGTTGTAACTGATCGCCTCAAGTCCCCCGTACAGCAGGCTCTTCCGCATGTGGGCAAGGTCCTGGCTCAGGGGATTGGAGAGCCGGACAGCCGCCGGATCGGCCTCTCCTTCCCGGTCATGGTATGCCGACCTGGTGAGGGAATTGGATTTCATCTCAAAGAAACCGTTCCCGGTCAGCATATCCGAAATCGTGTTGATCACCTTCTCCTTATCAGGTTTGGTGGTGTAACTGAGGGTGGATCTTAATCCTGTGCCAACCTCTACACGGTTGAATCCGTATATTCTTAAAATTTCTTCGATGACGTCGGCCTCCCGCTTCACATCTACCCTGTATGGAGGGACCCGAACTGTCATTTCGCTGTTGCTCCTGCTTTCCACCCTGATCTCCAGGGATTGGAGTATTGACTCTATTTTTCCGGCATCTACGGGATTGCCAATAAGCCTCTCTATATTGGCATAACTGATCTCAACTGTGAAATCTTCAACCGGTTCGGGATATACGTCCACCACTTCGGAAGAGATGGTGCCGCCTGCAACCTCTTTGATCAGTATGGCGGCTCGCTTAAGCGCCCAGACAGTAATATTGGGATCGGATCCCCGTTCGAACCTGAAGGAGGCATCGGTGTTGAGGAGATGATGTTTCGAGGTTTTTCGGATATATACCGGATCAAAACAGGCAGATTCAAGAAAAATGTTGCTTGTTCCTTCAGTCACCCCCGATTTTATCCCTCCGAAAACCCCTGCAATACACATTCCTTCATCCGAATTGCAGATCATCAGATCGGTCGCTTTCAGTCTCCTCACCTGTTCGTCCAGTGTGACGAAACTGGTTCCTTCGGGAAGAGTCTTAACCAGCACCCTGTTCCCTGCGATCTGGTCAGCATCGAATGCATGCAGGGGCTGACCGGATTCATGAAGGACGAAGTTGGTGATATCAACCACATTGTTAATGGGTGTAAGGCCCACCGACCGAAGCCTGGTCCGGAGCCAGGCGGGGCTCTCCTTAACCTTTACGCCCCGGAGGGTCAGCCCGGAATATCTTTTACACCCTGCCTCTTCCTCAATAACAATCTCTATGGGGAGGTCCGTGTTATCATGCTTAAATCCATCCAGTGATGGTTTTATTACATCCACCTCTCCCTGTTGCTTCAGGTAAGCTGCCAGGTCACGGGCAACTCCCAGGTGAGAAGCCGCATCTATCCTGTTGGGGGTCAGTCCGATCTCAAATATGGTATCGGTTTCGATATTAAAATATTCGGAAGCAGGTGTGCCGGCAGGTGTACCGGTATCGAGTACCATGATCCCATCATGTGATGTACCCAGGCCAAGTTCATCTTCAGCACAGATCATTCCAAATGAATCTTCACCCCGGATCCTGGCTTTCCTGATCTTGAATCCTTCCTCGGTGGGATAGAGTGTCGATCCGACCAATGCGACCGGAACCTTCTGTCCGGTATCCACATTAGGAGCTCCACAAACAATCTGCAGAGGTTCGCCTTCACCAATGTCCACAATGGTGAGTGTCAGGTTTTCTGCGTTGGGATGCCTGCTACATGAAAGAACTTCTCCGATAACCACGCCTTCGAGTCCGCCTTTCACGGACTGGAATGATTCAACACCCTCCACTTCCAGTCCGATGTTGGTGAGAATATCACTTACCTTATCCGGGGAAAGGTCAATGGGCAGATATTGCTTCAGCCAGTTATACGAGATCTTCATGCCAATTTGGTTGAGCTGCAAAAATAGTTCATTTCAGCCAGAGTAAAAAGTCCGTGGATCAACTTTAATCCGCTGAAAGGAGATGCTTATTCAGCCTGTTGAACAGGACGGTCTGGACTGCCGGATAGGTCAGGTCCGGGGGCAGCCTGTCCAGGAGCTTGACCTCCTCTGTTTCATATTCCAGGCGGGAACTGATTTCACTGACAATGGCTAAATAAAGTCTGCCGTAATCAGCATCACCACCGACCGTAACTTTATAATCAAAGTGGTGTTCCATGGTTGAGGCTGTTACCCCGGCTTCCTCGTATAACTCCCTTTCCGCAGCCCTGTCGGCCGATTCTCCTTTTTCAATATGGCCGGCAGGCATCTCCCAGGTAGAGCGGTCACGGTGTCTCACAAAGAGCCATTTGTCCCTGAACCGGGCACCAATAACCACGTAGGTCAGTTTTGATTCATCTACGCTTCCTGCTTCAAGTATCGTTGTTTCTATCCCGGTTCCCATTATACCCTAATAAATATATGCCAATTATGAGCAGTGGTTAGTAAACTTTTTAACATAAGCCCGTTTATCCTTCTATATTTTAGATATTTTTGTAACCTGTTTTCGGGAACCTATGGAAAAGAAACCGTTGATACTTGTGACCAATGACGATGGCATTGAAGCCAAGGGATTTAATGCCCTTATCCGGATCGCCAGGGAATTTGGAGAGGTGGTCGCAATTTCTTCACGGGAACCCATGTCCGGTATGTCACATTCCATTACCATTAAGGTCCCGTTACGGGTAAAAATGGTTGAACAGGAACAGGGATTCCGGAAATACCTGACCGACGGGACACCTGTGGATGGAGTAAAACTGGCATTTAACAGTCTCCTTGATCGCCGGCCCGACCTTGTCCTGTCGGGCATTAACCATGGATCAAATTCTTCCTCCAGTATACTCTATTCGGGGACCATGGCGGCAGCCATGGAGGGAGCCATAAATCATATACCTTCCATCGGGTTCTCCATTCTGGATTATAATCCCGATGCTGATTTTTCTGCATCGGCCCTGTATGCCAGGAGTGTGATCAGACTTGTCATGGAGAAGGGACTGCCCGACGGCGTCTGCCTGAATGTGAATATCCCGTCGGTGCCTGCCGGTCAGATCAGCGGGATAAAGGTCTGCAGCCAGGCCAACGGGTTCTGGAAAGAGGAATTTGATAAGAGGAAAGATCCGCAGGGAAATGATTATTACTGGCTGACAGGTTTCTTCCATAACAGGGAACCTGAAGGTGACGGTGAGGGGACCGATGAGTGGGCATTGGAAAAGAATTTCATATCAGTCGTGCCAATAAATACTGATCTGACAGCTTATTCCGTTTTAAATGAAATGAATAACTGGAAATTTACAGGTGACTGAAATGAGTGGTGAAAAAAGATTTAACTCCGTGGTGACAGGGCTTGTACCTGGCATATTACTTCCACTGGTCACTCTGGTTATTTTCTGGGCTGTGAGATATGATGGTACATTCACAGAGTTCTTTACGCAATTCTATAGAATGGGAATGCTATCTAAGGTACTGAGTCTTTGTATCCTCCCGAACCTTCTGCTATTCTTTATTTTCATCTGGACCAACAGGACATTTTCAGCCAGGGGGGTTATTTTTGCAACGATTGTAATGGCCTTTGTTATGCTGGTGGTCAAATTTGCCTGAGAATAATGAAGTATTTTTTAATAGCCGGTGAAGCCTCGGGTGATCTTCATGCTTCCCACCTTATGAAGGAACTTGCCCGGCAGGATCCCGATGCTGAATTTCGTTTCATGGGGGGGGACCTGATGCATGCTGTTTCGGGGAGACTGGTCATGCATTACAGGGAAACCAGTTACATGATGCTGGATGTGCTTTTTCACCTGGGGAAGATTTTCAGGAACCTTTGGAGGATAAAATCGGAAATAAGAAACTGGCGGCCCGATGTGGTGATCCCGGTGGATTATCCCGGATTCAACCTGCGGATTGCCAGGTTCGCCAGATCCCTGGATTACCGGGTTTATTATTTTATTTCACCCAAGGTCTGGGCATGGAGGCAACAGCGTGTTAAAAAGCTGCAGAGTTTTACGGACCATCTCTTTGTAATATTGCCGTTTGAGGTCGGTTTTTTCAGGCAGTATGGAATAGAAGCGGAATATTTCGGGAATCCGCTTGTTGATGCGGTCCATGATTTTTCAACCCGGTTTGAAGGGTCAGGGGAGTGGCTGGCGAGAAAGGGTTTTGGAAACCGGCCCGTAGTTGCACTTCTTGCCGGTTCGAGAAAGAAGGAGATTGAAACCACACTCCCTGTTATGATAAAGGTGGCTTCTGAATATAAGGATTATCAGTTTGTTGTGGCGGGAGCCCCTTCGATCAACCCTTCATTTTATGAAAAATACCTGTCCGGCAGCAAAATCGGGATAGTCTATGGTGAAACCTACGAATTGCTGGCATCGGCCTTTGCTGCCATGGTGAATTCGGGTACAGCTACACTGGAAACGGCTCTTTTCGGTGTTCCTCAGGTAGTTCTTTACAGGACCGGTGCGATGGCCTACCTCATTGGAAAACGATTAATAAAGATTAATTTTATCAGCCTTGTGAACCTGATCATCGGACGGAGGCTGGTACTGGAGATTATTCAGAAGGAGCTGTACAGCAGTGCCAGTAAGGAGGTTTCAAAGATCCTGAGCGATCCGGAATATCGTGATCAGATGAAGATGGGGTACCGGGAGATAAAATCGCAACTTGGGGAAAAGGGCGTTTCAAATCGAATTGCCCGGCGAATGATTGAATTATTAAATGAGGAATCTTTATGAGGCGGTTGACATTATTATTGGTGATATTTTTTCAACTACAGTGGGCGTATGGCCAGACAATCAAAGTAGGACTTTATCAGGATCACCTTGTAACTTCGGCTGTGGTTTACTGCTCTTCTGGTAGTTATAAGGTGGTGGCTGATGACACTCCTGTTTCAGGCATGGAGGAGGGTGATATCCTCTATCTGACTCTTGAAGAAGACAGCCTTAAGGTACTTGATTCTGACCATGACTTCGGACGTTTCAGAAATATAGAATTAAGTGGGACCTCTCCCGGAACCGTTTTTCGGGTGAGACCCATTCAGCCGGATCTGGAATCAAGGGTATTTGATGATGACCTTCTGGTGCAGGCCGGCGACCGGTTTATGACCATTATTAACCGGGTGGACTTTGACAAGTACCTGTCGGGAGTAACGGAGACCGAAGGAGGTCCCAATGCTGAAAAGGAGTTCTACAAGGCCCAGTCCATACTCTGCCGGACGTATGCATTGAAACATATGGACCGGCACGAGTCTGAAGGGTTTTCTCTTTGTGACGGAACTCATTGCCAGGCATATCATGGCAAGAGCGTGTTTAATCCTGTTATACTGGAGGCTGTTCTGGAGACTTCGGGACTGGTGCTGGCCGATTACAATTACAGACTGATTACAGCTGCTTATCATTCGAACAGTGGGGGCCAGACCCAGAGGGCTTCAAATGTCTGGCTGAAAGATGTGGACTATCTGCAATCGGAGGTTGATCCTTATTCTTTAAACCAGCCCAATGCAAAGTGGAGGGATACTATTTCTTTTGCTGACTGGAAATCGTACCTGCTTGAGAACGGGATGAATTCGGTGAAACGGATCCCCGACGAAATTCTTTATGTGGAGCAAATGAGGCGGAAGAAGTATTTCATCCTTGATAAGGATTCCATATTGATGACCAGGATCAGGGAGGATTGGGGGTTCAGATCAACATTTTTCGACATGTTTCCCGATGGTGATTCCATTCTGGTCTGGGGGAAAGGTTATGGTCATGGAATAGGAATGAGCCAGGAAGGAGCCATGAAGATGGCCAGGGATGAATACTCATACCAGGATATCCTGCAGTTCTATTTTTATCGGGTTCGCCTGATGGATTTCAGGGACCTTCCTGCATCAAGCCTGTCGCAGGCTAAACTCCAGTTTTGACCTTTCCGGTATGTGGACACTTTTTAAAAAGGAGATCACCGGTTTTTTCAGCACCCTTACAGGGTATGTTGTTATTGTTGTTTTTCTTCTGGCCAACAGTTCATTCATATGGCTTTTCAGAACCCCCTTAAATATTTTGGAGAACGGGTACGCTACACTCGACTCCCTGTTTATCCTTGCTCCATGGATTTTTTTGTTCCTGGTGCCGGCAATAACCATGCGTATGATAGCCGATGAGAAAAGGATGGGGACACTCGAACTGTTGTACACCAGGCCTGTAAATGAGATCCAGATTATCCTGGCCAAGTTCCTGGCATCATGGGTACTGCTGCTCTTCTCGCTGATCCCCACACTGGTTTACTTCTGGTCTGTATCAAGACTGGGGAGCCCGCAGGGGAATATGGATATGGGAGGGACCTGGGGCTCTTATGCGGGA
>CAZIAU010000179.1:0-6377 GCA_964536755.1 uncultured Bacteroides sp.
CGAAGCTAAAAGCCTGGTCAATTCTTCCAGGCATACTGTAAATCCTTCTTTAAAGCCCATTTCTAAATGTTTTTCTAAATCTGCAAGCGTATTATGTTTAATCCGGACAATAACAGTTGTCGCCCGGTTGGATCCGGTAAAATCCACGTTCCAATCCGAGCGCGGCATATCGGGGTTTAAATTTCCCTGGTCGTCACAAAAACCATCCAGTGCCTTAAAATTTGTTTCTGGAGCCCACCATTGGTCAAGAAGTTCAGGTTCGGTCCACGCGGCCCACACGTTGGATTGTGGTGCATCAAATTCACGTTTTACGTAAACTGTGCTGTTTTCTTTGTCAAGAGTAAAGTCAAATAATAAATTATTTTTCATTTTTTTGCTTTTAATTGTTCTCTGTATATTGTTTGAAATTGTTAATAATGGCCTGCCAACCACCTTTTTGCATTTCAACCGGGTTGTTATCTTCAGGGTCAAAGGCTATTATTACTTCGGTTTGATCATTCAATTTCTCGAATTTTACATTTGCTGTCCTTCCATCAAATTCATATGTAAATTCCTTGCCTTCAATTACCTTTGTATAAATGGCTTCAAAGTCAAATCCGGAGCTCCCGTCCTTTGCTTCCATTCTTGCTTTATATACTCCTCCCACTTTTAAATCATTTGAAGCCGTAGGGCAATGCCAGGAAGGGTCGGCAAAATTCCAGTTAACAATGTGTCTTGGGTTTGTATAGTAATCCCAAACTTTTTTTACATCCGCTTTTATGGTTGCGGTTACAGAAATTTTACTTTTCATTTTATTCATTTTTAGTTATTCCAAGAGTATTAAAAGTTCAACGTAAATTTTATAGCATTGTTTACATATTGTCCATAAGCAAAACGTTAAATTTATGTCCATCAGGGTCAGCAAATGCAAATTCCTGTACTTCTTCTTCTGTCTCCGCGGAAAGCGTAAAAATAATTTCTTCCGTTTTCGGACCAGAAGGGAAATATTTATCTATTCCAATTCCCTGTTCAAAAAAATGGGTGATAAATTTATTTTCCCAAAAAAGAAACTGGCAAGTTTAGGGTTGTTCTTTAGCGACCTGTTGAGGGTAAGCCCCAATCGTGTGTAAAATTCATTTGTGCGCTTTGCATCTTTTACATTAAAATTTGCCCAAATTAATTTCGATTTCATACAGTTGATTTTTATAAAATGTTGTTGAACATCAATGGCCTTATTATCCCAATTCAGATTGTTTATCCACATCAAAACAAAACACACAACCAGAAGTTGTCAGATACAACATAAAATAGCGTGATAACAACTTTAAGTATTTATATTTTTTTGATACTGGAATGGGTAGCAGGTATCTTTGTAGTGTCGAAAAAATCAAAAGATTATACTATGATAAATACAAAAACGATTGGCAACAAAATTGCCGAAGCACGAAAGAAAATGAGTATGTCCCAAGCCCAGCTTGCACAGCACTTGTTTATTAGTGCTCAGGCAGTTGGAAAATGGGAGCGTGGAGAATCTATGCCGGACATCGTCACTTTTAACAGACTTACAGAAATTCTTGGAGTTGACCTTAACTATTTTTCAGTAAGCGATCATTCAGGTAAATCTGATGCAACTATGAATGAGTCTTCAGTAAAGCAAATGAACGACTTACAATTAAAAGAACAGAGGAATGTACCTAATTGGGATATGTCTCGTGGTAATTGGGTAGATGCTGACTTCTCAGGACTGAAAAATCTGCATGATAAGTTCAGTTCCGCAAACATGAAGAAGTGTAAGTTTATCGGTTCTGATCTATCAGGTCTTCTTCTTAAAGGAAATCATGTTGATGGCTGTGACTTTTCAGTTTCCAAAATAAATAACAGCCATATTCAGGGTTCTCATTTAGTTAATAATCTTTTTAAGGACTGTTCACTGAAAGTAACTGACTTTTCAGGCAGCTATATCAAAGGGTGCAATTTCATCGGTGCCGATTTTACAGGAGTAAAGTTTAAATCCGGTGCATTCATTCAAAATACAATCGAAGAAGCAATATGGACCCGCACATCCTTTATAGATACACATATTGAAAATATAGTCTTCAGTGGAACATTGGAGAGATGCTATTTTGAAAATTGTTCATTTACCAGGGTGACATTTCAGAATGCAACACTAACGGACAATTTTTTTAAGTGTAAGACATTGAAGCGGATTAAATTCATTAACAGTAAGGTTGACAAGATCACCTATGCATTTTTGAAAAACGGGAAAGCAGATTTGACCGGTATCACACTGTTAGCATACGACTGACTTTATCATCAATCTTCCAGAAAAGCTCCCCGCCTGCGTTTGTAAGGGTCCTCGAATCTGATATCATTCTTGTTGAAATGTTCCGGATCCCATCTTTCAACCCACTCCGGGACCTTGTTACAGTCCGGGTGCGAAGGATCGTTGAGAATCTCCAGTATACTGGAATACCGGTCGGGACCTCCACAGTTTTCGGGCGGAAAGGCTCTTTCACCGTCAATGCATACCGGGTATTTCACTCCTTTTTCCCGGTGCATATAACCCTCAAGTTTGACGGAATGTACCCATCCGTCCCCGTAATCATATTCATAATCTGCTTCGATGCCCGGGTCATTGAAATAGGCGATCATGAGTATCTCCCATAGGGAGTTCTTCCACATCGCCCTTTTGTATAAAGATATGAAATAGTCCCCGGTTATCCCGAGGCGGGCTTCCCGGTTGGCATCCAACTGAATGGATTCGTGATGTTTCTGTAAATATTTACTTATTTTATGTAAATTGGACAACCTAAAGATTACCCGCGTAGTTGATGAAACAGAAGGAATCCTCACTCTGGGATTATACGAATGAATCTAAATGGCGTGATTTTAGAGAGGCCAGAGAATTTGCCAGGAAACTGAATCTCACTGGAATCTACCAATGGAAGAAATATATAGCAGGTGAGAACACAAATATGCCAGAAATTCCCGGGGATATTCCTCCTGAACCTGACAGAGAGTATATGCATTTGGGATGGTTATCCTGGAATGATTGGCTTGGGATCTCATCGAACCATCAGACCAAAAAAAATCGTACACTTTGGGATGTAGAAGTTAAAGAAAAATGGTTGTCCTTTGAGGCTGCCAGAGAATTTGCCAGATCACTTGATTTAGAATACCAGGAGGACTGGGAAGCGTACTTTGAAGGCAAAATCAAAAGGGCATCACCGCCTCCCGATAATATGCCGGCAAACCCTTCCATATTCTATAGGTATTTAGGTTGGAAGGAATGGAAAGACTGGCTAATTGAACCTAAAAACCAAGTTGATTATTCTCCGTTTGAAAAGGCTATGAGATTTGTCTGGTGCCTTCGTTTGAGTTCAAAGAATGACTGGTTTGAGTATATGAGAGATGAGAACACCATACATACCAAATACAGACTAACAATTCCAAAGAGGCCGAACCTTGAGTACAGAGATTTTGGATGGAAGGATTGGAATGAATGGTTAGGTTTCAATATTGAGTTCATACCCTATGATGATGTTAAAATCTTTATCCATAAACTGAAGCTTAAAAATCAAAGCGATTGGAGAGATTATTGTAATGGAAATCATTATAAGCATCAGAAAAAAACAGAGAAGATCCCATGTTATCCTGATGTAGCATATAAAAAAACCGGGTGGACCACCTGGGAGGATTGGCTGGGTTCAACCGGTTAATCATGACAAGAGCGGAGGCAGAAAAAATATTGCAATCGAGGTTTGGTCTTCCATTCTTTTACGAGGAACAATGGGAAGCAATCAACAGGTTGCTCAATGGTGAGCGCATCCTTATGATTCAGAGGACAGGATACGGCAAATCATTGGTCTTCCAGTTTGCAGGGATGATGCTGAAGGGAACTACGGTTATCTTTTCCCCGCTGATAGCCTTAATGCGTGAGCAGGTGAACAGACTGAGAGAACTAGGTTTGCCTGCTGCATACATTAATTCCACACTTTCATTGGAAGAAAAGGCCGAAGTTCTAAAAAATGCGGAGAATGGTGCGTATAAATTGCTCTATATTGCTCCTGAAAGGCAGGAAGATGAATCCTGGCAGGAGGTGGTGCAAAAGATGAAACTGGGGATGGTAGTGGTTGATGAAGCACACTGTATTTCCACATGGGGGCATGATTTCCGGCCTTCTTACCGGAGGATCGTCAATGTCGTGAAACAACTTCAAACCGACTTTCCTGTCCTTGCCTGCACTGCCACCGCTACCTTGCGTGTTCAGCAAGACATCGAGGTCCAGTTCGATAATTCCAGGCTGACAGTCCTCAGAGGTAAGCTGAGCAGGGAGAACTTCGCTCTTAAAGTTATCAAATGCGATAATCAGGAAGATAAACTGGCCGGAGTACTAAGAATTGTAAAAGAACTGGAGGGGACCGGCATTATTTACTGCGGGACTCAGGCGGAAACCGAGATATTCTCAAAGTGGCTTGACCATAATAACATTAAGGCCACAAACTATAATGCAGGTCTGGACAATGAGACAAGAAAACGGATAGAGGTTGATTTTGTGAATGACGCCTACAAATGTGTGGTTTCAACCAATGCACTGGGAATGGGAATGGACAAGCCGAATCTTAGGTTCGTAATCCATACCCAGACGCCAACTTCCCCGTTACTCTATTATCAGGAGATCGGACGTGCCGGCAGGGACGGTTCAGATACAGAAGCTATATTGTTTTATACACCCGGGGATGATGAATTACCAATGTCGTTTATCAGAAACGATAGACCTTCGATCAGAAACTATCACAGGCTGATCGATATTCTTCGTGAAGAGACCCTGGGTTTACATGGAATAATAAGAAAAATAAACCTTAAACAGACTGCTGTAAATGTGATTCTTGCGGACCTGATCGGCCAGGATATTGTCATTAAGACCAGCAGGGCAGGCAGGGTCCGTTACGAATTGAGATATAATGCTCCTGAACTTGATACGAAGGGATTTGAGGATCTGCGGAATGCAAAGATTGGAGAATATGAGCGTATGAAAGGGTATATTAGTTCGGACAGATGCAGAATGAACTATTTACAAAATTATTTGGGCGACACGACATCCCATGTGTGCGGGAAATGTGACGTAGATCTGGGTAAAAACTGTACTGTCAGTGCAACTGATGATGACTTGAGTGATATTGAAGAATTCAGAGAAAACTACTTTCCTATTCTTAAGGTTGACACTCCATCAAATATCTTAATTGACGGTATTGCAGCATCATGGTATGGAGTTACTAACGTGGGAACTATGCTGCAAAATTGTAAATATGAAAACGGGGGCGACTTTCCGGATTATCTGTTACGTCTTACGCTTAAAGCATACAGGAGGCACTATAAAAACATGACTTTCGATATGGTAATGTATGTCCCTCCAACCCTCTCCGGCGACCTCGTCAAAAATTTCGCAGAAAAGATCGCCCGTTCCCTGAAACTTGACATTTCTCACGGGATAAAAAAGAAAAGAGAAACTGAGACACAAAAAGTATTTGAATCGGCAATCGGGAAGAAGGATAATCTGAAGAATGCTTTTACTGTCCCGGCGGATGTAAGAGGCAAGAGTATCCTTCTAATTGATGATATTTTTGATAGCGGTGTAACTATCAAAGAGATTGCACGCTTGCTTAAGAAAAATGGGGCAGAGTTGGTTGCCCCCCTTGTAATTGCAAAATCAACAGGAGGAAGATGATATGAACGATAGCTCAATCCCGTACTGGATGTCGTTTGCTCATGCAAAGAATTTTACGAATAAGAGAAAGATGGAATTCTTGATTGATGTTGTCCACAATAAAGGATCCATGGAAAGTGCCATGCGGAAGATTGAATCCGGAGATAAGCTGGGATTTGATTTTACAGATGAAGAGTGGGGAAGCATACAGGAAGCCACGGCTGAAATACCAAATAATGCATTTCTGACCGAGAAACTCCTTGACCAGGATATCGGGATAGTGAACGTAATGGAACAGTCCGCCTATCCGAAGGTCCTAAAAGAAAATCTCAGGAAAGATGCACCGGTAGTAATTTATACAAAGGGGAATGCCGGACTGCTGAATAAAAACAGCATCGCTATAGTGGGGTCAAGAAAATGCTCAAAAAAATCGCTTGAGTTCACTGATACCATTGCCAGAGATGCTGTCAAATGCAATTCTGTTATAGTGAGTGGATTTGCTAAGGGAATCGATAAGCAAGCCCTGGATTCAGCACTTAAATACAACGGACAAAGCATAATCATATTACCTCAGGGAATTGAGACCTACAAAACCAATACCTATTATCGGGAAATGGTGAGAGGAGATATTCTCATTATAAGTACTTATCACCCAAAAAAGAAAAAGAATACAGGGAAAAAGTTATGGATG
>CAZIAU010000180.1:0-6347 GCA_964536755.1 uncultured Bacteroides sp.
ACGGTTACCGATACCAATCCGCGTTATCTGGTTGTATACGGCCAGGCCGGCAAAGATACGCTCGATGCCTCAACGACTTCCGGAAACGTCACTCTGTTCGGCGACAGCGGCAATGACATCATTCAGGATACTTTTGAAAAATTATGGATAAAGCTGGAGAATGTATCTGCTCTGAAGGTAAAGACATATCTTTTTACATCGGCTTATCATACCATGATCGATTATATCAGGAAAGAAAAAAAGTATAAAGATGCTAATCCGGATGAATTGAACGAACCTTCACATTCGGAGCAATATTCAGATCTTGGTGAACTGCTTGATAGAGCCGTAAAAAAACTTCCTGAAGATCAAAAAGCAGTAGTAATGTTGAGAGATTATGAGGGTTATTCTTACAGGGATATTTCACAGATCACGGGATTAACTGAATCACAGGTAAAAGTATACATATACAGGGCAAGGGTTTATTTGAAGAATTATATCGGTGCCATAGAACAGGTCATTTAGGTATGGAGATCAACAGAGATAACTACCAGGCTTATTTGCTTGATCTGCTGGAAGGCAGGTTAAACAGGGATGAGCAAAAGGTTTTAAATGACTTTCTGTCAATGAATCCTGATTGTATAGATGATTTGAAAGGGCAGGAACTATGGGCTCTGGAAGCTGAAAAGGTTCATTTCCCCGGAAAGGAAGAACTTAAGAAAGAATTCGTTAATCCAGAATCCATACTTACTGAAATGAATTTCGGTCTTTTCTCCATTGCACGTCTGGAAGGAGATCTCACCAGGGAGCAGGAAGAAAAACATATCTCTATGGTTACAGAAAACACAAATTGGAACCAGGAATGGGAATTGTGGAGTAAAACCAGGCTTGTACCCGAACAAATAACTTTTACCGGAAAAACTCAATTAAAGAAAAAGAAAAGATTAAACCGTGCAATGATATGGTTAAGTGTAGTCTCTTCAGCTGCAGTAATTGCTTTAGTAATAACGTTAATAAGGAGAGAACCGGAAATACCGGTGCCCCAGGTTTCGGATATGGAAACTCCTGTTCAATTTCCGGGGGGGGATAATCAAAAAAACAGGAATGCTTTAGCAGCTGAAAAAGCATCTATTACTGAGACTGATGGAGAGAATATTAAAATATCAGGTCAACCGGCCATATTATCCATTAAAAAGCACCAGGATTTCCCTGAACTAACCGGGATAAGGAAAGCAGAGTCTGAACCAGTTGCAGATATGGATAGTGATAAGGAACCAATTAAATATATAAGTGAAAGACCTGTAAGGGTGGCCGGACTGATAGAAATTCAAAATGAATTTCTGAATCCTGTGACTTATGACCGGATCCTTCCGCTGGAGATCCCGCCAGCTTCCATTCATCTTATCAGTTTATCTGTTTCACAACTGGCCGATCTGGACCTTCAGGAGTTAATGGATAATTATGCTGAATTTAAAAATATTTCCCTGTGGAGTGTTGCAGATGCCGGGATCAGAGGGATAAACAGAATAACAGGATCTGACATGTCATTGATAGCTTCCAGAAATCCGGAAGGCTACGTATCAGGAATCCAATTCAGATCTAAAAGATTTTCTATTGCGGCTCCCCTCGACCGGAGGGAATAATCCGGGTCCATGCAACTTACTTCGCCGTATGTTGTCTTTAGAATTGAATTTAATTACGACATCATGAAAAAAGCATCTTTTTTACTGGTTTTACTGACTGTGGCGCTGACTTCATTTTCCCAGGACCGGGAGTACATGACTATTTTTGACAATAAGGATCTCCGGATCTCCGGGATGGGAGGGCCCTTTATGCAATTTACTGCGGTAGCAGGTGAATTTGCCCATATGATGGGTGGCGGAGGGGCAATTATTATAAATGATTTTTATTTTGGCGGATACGGTCTGGGCATTACTAATTCAATTCCGGACTATGTTAACTCATTTAATGCAGGTGACCGGCTGAACATAAGTCATGGTGGATTCTGGATTGGTTATTCACTGTTTGGTGACCGTCCTGTCCATGCAAGTATCTCCAGCCTTATTGGCTGGGGTGAATTCGGCATAATTCATGAGGATGAATATACTTCATATATAAGGGATAATGTTTTTGTTGTGGCCCCCACCCTGGAGGTGGAGTTGAACATGACAAGATATTTCAGGATTGGTGCAGGAGCATCATATAACCTGTTTACCATGGTTAATGATGATCTGCATAATTACTCGTCGGGCGATATTTCAGCTCCGGGAGGATTTCTGAGCTTTAAATTCGGATGGTTCTAACAGGTTAATTAATATATCTCATCCCGGAAAGTTTTCTGTGGATTTAGTTTCAGGTTACCGCCTCCTCCCGGGGCGGTTTCTCTTTTAACAGCATATCTCCGGCAAACATTCTTTGTTCATGATGTGAGAGCAACACGGCTGCATTTGGAATCAAATGAAACAATACGTAGGTTTGGATAAACCTTCAATTATTGGAAAAGGGGACCGTTATAAAATCCACAGGCAGCTGGTTTACAGTAAAACTTGGGGATAAAAGGATCGTAAATTGCAGTATCAAGGGAAAGTTCAGGATAAAAGGTATCAGGGCTACAAATCCGGTTGCCGTTGGGGACCATGTTAAATTTGAATGGTCGGAGGACCACGAAACCGGCATAATAAATACTATTGAGGAGCGCACCAACTATATAATCCGGAAATCATCGAACCTTTCCCGTGAATACCAGTTACTGGCCTGTAACGTTGATCTGGCATGGTTGATGGTGAGTATGATATTTCCAAAGACATTTTCTGCATTTATTGACCGCTTTCTGGTTTCGGCCGAGGCTTACCGGATACCGGTTAATATTATCTTCAACAAGACAGATCTCTATGGTGATAGAGAAGTAAATGAAATGGAAGAAATGATCACCATCTATGAAAAAATTGGTTACAAATGTCTGAAACTATCTCTACAGACAAAAGAGGGACTGGAGGCTGTTTCCCGGCAGATGAAAGGTAATGTAAATGTGATAACAGGGAACTCGGGGGTTGGGAAATCGACCCTGATAAAAGTGCTGGACCCCACCCTGAATTTAAAGATCAGATCTGTTTCCGAATACCATCAGACCGGGCGACACACCACCACCTTTTCAGAAATGTTTGAACTTCAATCAGGTATAAAAATCATTGATACTCCCGGAATAAGAGGATTTGGCACTATCGACATTGAACGTTCCGAATTGTTTCACTTTTTCCCTGAAATATTCAGGGCAAGCAAGAAGTGCCGGTACCATAACTGCATGCACATGAATGAACCCGGCTGCGGTGTAAAAAAGCAGGTTGAAACGGGGGAAATAAGTGAATCAAGGTATGTGAACTACCTGATGATGATGGAAGAAGATACCGGAAAATATCGCTGAGTTATTGCAGGCAAATGGAAAATAGTTTCTAAGTTTATAACCTGGCAAACCAACAGTTTGAATGATTAGAAGTAATGTTATATCAGGAATTATAATGTTTATAATTCTCGCGTTGAATGGGATTACTATTTACAGTTTAAATCAGCGTTATATTAAGTTCCTCAACGAAACACTCCTTTCACAGTCGAAGCTTTGCGGAGAATACATGGAAACAAATCTGCGGCAGTTCTCCAGTGATATAAATCATGAGCTGAATATGTACAAATACTCTGAAATATTCGGAGATCCCGACAGGTTCAGAGTAGCCACGCAGAGCCTCCGTCTTTTCTATACAAAATATCGCGATCTGATCACCAATATTTCAGTTTACGATAACAAGAAGAATTTCTATGCGCTCTATCTTGATTCGGAAGATAGTTTCAGCAAGACGGACCGGTTCGTTGTTGACAGTTTCCCCAGGAGAACCCAGAAGCGTCTCTATCCGCGGGACAGGATCGAACAGAACGGAAGCATCCTGAGTTATTATTATCCATATTTTGGCCAGGATGTGGTTAACGGGAACGTTGTAGTTGAGGTAGATATTAAAAAATTTGCAGAGGAAGTGTTCAACCTCTATCCCAGGGGAAGAACAGTAAACTGGCAGTGGGTTCTGGGAGCTGATGGAAATATTATTCTGCATAATTTCCCCTCAGATTCTTTTAAGCTGGAAAAGATTGATATTCTGGCCGATAGTGTGAAAGCTGAAGCTTCAGGTATAATGGAACATGTTGCCATTACTGAAAACGGAAAGGAAAAGATCTATACCGCTTATTATCCTTTGAGCATTTACTCCAGGAAAATGGGGGTTATGTTCTCCGTCAGCCGAAGCCAGTTCTACAATTTCTTCGTTCACAGGAATCTGCTGGTAGCCATATTTCTACAGATACTTGCCTCGGCACTTGTAATTTATCTGCTCATCGCGCTTGCAAGGGAAAAAAAGAGGGGAGAAAGACTGAAACTATCCGAGATTGTATTCAGACAGATCATAGAACATTTCCCGGTAGGGATCATGATCATAGATGAAATGAATGTGATCCGCAACATTAACAGCGCAGCTCAGAAGATGTTATTCCAGGGGAAAACAGAAAATCTGGTAGGAAAGGACTTTAGCAAACAATTTATTATCTCTAATAAATATCTTCTGAACGAAGGTCCCAGTCCTTTCATAGATGATTCTCATTATCTCTATTATGAAAAAGATGGAATTGAGACCGTAATATTCAGAACTGAAAAAATTACCAATATAGGAGGAGAGGAACTGAGACTTATAGCCCTGATCGATGTTTCCCCTCTGGAAAAATCAAGAAAGGTTGAAGTGGCGGCAAACAAAGCAAAATCCGATTTTCTTGCAGCCATGAGTCATGAGATCCGGACCCCGATGAACGGAATCCTTGGTATGGTTAACAACCTGATTGAAGAGAAAACAGATAAAGCACTTAAAGGAAAAATAGAAGTTATTAAAAAATCTTCAGACCTGTTGATGAATATTATCAATGATATCCTTGACTTCTCAAAAATTGAAGCGGGACGGATGATGCTTGAAGAAATCCCGTTCATACTATCTGATGAGCTCGAGCTGGTTGGCGAATTGTTCCGGCCGCTGGCCGAGGAAAAGGGACTTGAATTATCTGTGAACCTGATGCCCGAGGTCCCAAATAAACTTATTGGTGACCCGTTCAGATTGCGCCAGGTGATCTCCAATCTGGTGAGTAACGCCGTAAAATTTACTGAAGAAGGAAGGATCCAGATCGGGGCATACCTGATGGAGTCTTATAAGAGCCAGGTCAATATTCTGTTTACTGTTGAAGATACAGGTATCGGTATACCCAAGGACAGGATCAAAGAGATTTTTGGAAGTTATACCCAGACACGCAGTTCCGTCACACGGAAATTCGGGGGAACAGGCCTGGGAACAGCTATTGCGAAGCAGCTTGTAGAGTTAATGCATGGGGAGATCTGGGTGGAAAGTCCATCATCCATACATGTGGACGATGAAATGCCCGGGTCAAAATTCTCATTTACCATTGAGGCCTATTCAAATGAACGGATACAAAAAAAATTCGATTTTAGTAAAATCTCAAAGTTAAATGAAGTCAGTGCACTTATACTTACCAAAGAATCAGATCCTTCAAAAAATACGATGGCAAGGATGCTGGAAAAATTCGGACTGAATGTGGTAACAAAGATTTACCAGGACAGCACTGTCGATAGTGTAATACACCATATTCAGGTTAAAAAGGAGAACTATCACCTGATAATACTGGTTGATAAAAACCAGCTGGACGGATTTGCACTGGCACAGGAAATGCAGAACAATGAACTGACGGACCTCTATCCGATTGTGCTGGTGAGCTCTAATGACAAATCGGGAAATTATAAAACATGCCGGAAACTCGGGATCGATTACTATCTCATCGAACCGTTTGAAACCAAGGAGGTGTTCGATATTCTTTCGGAAAATTATCCCGGGATAGAGGACCGGAAGAACCTTGAACCCATGCTTAATGCATTACCTTCAGAGTTGTCGATCCTCCTGGCAGAAGATAACCTGATTAATCAGAAAGTGGCCCAGTCAATCTTCAAAAATATTGGGTACGAGATTGACATTGCCAAGAATGGCCGGGAAGCCGTAGAGCTCATAGAAAAAGGTAGCTATGATATTGTATTCATGGACCTCCTGATGCCGGATACTGATGGATACCAGGCCACGGAAGAGATCCGCAAGGCAGGGTACAAATTTCCCATTGTGGCCATGTCGGCCGATGAGGATGATAAAACCCGCGCAGCAGCCTTTAAAGCGGGTATGAATGAATATGTTATGAAACCGGCAAGGGTTGAAACCATTAAGCAGCTGCTGATCAAATTATTTTCAACAACCATTTAGTCAAATGCGCTCACACGAATTGGA
>CAZIAU010000181.1:0-6328 GCA_964536755.1 uncultured Bacteroides sp.
TGCCGTTCTTTTCCCAAATAAGCTCTTCAAGCTCAAGGGAACTGGCCAGAGCACCGGGATAAACATTATTGTCCTGTCCCAGGCTGTATAATCCCTGCCATGGGTAGAAACCGATTCCATCATTATTGCCCTGTACGCCGTAGCTGGCCTTTAATTTAAGAGAGTTGATCCAGTCGATCTGTAAAAAACTCTCCTCGCTTATCCTCCAGCTGCCACCCAGGCTCCAGAATGTTCCCCAGCGCGTATCCGGATGAAACCTGGATGATCCGTCCCTTCGAATACTTGCAGAAAGATAGTACCGGTCTGAATAATCATAGTTCACACGGCCCAGGAAACTTTCAATCCTGTCGTTATTCTCATAGGAATCAGATCCTTCACCGGTAGAAGCTGCCGCCAGCTCGCGGATCCCGTCAAATGGAAACCCGGTCCTTGTGGCTGTAAGATAATTGAACCGGTATTGATAGCTTTCATGTCCGGCCAGAACATCGATACTATTCACACCGAATGACCTGTTATAGGTAAACAGTTCATTCAACGTCACCACCATCCGTCTTCCGTAACTCTTTGTAACGCGTCCATACCCGGCAGCATCACCGTAGGTGGAGTTCTGATAGACCGTACCCGAGGTTCCATTGAAATCCACACTCAGATTGGTCCGGAAAGTCAGCCCGGGCATTATGGAGAATTCTGCGAATGTCCGGGCCGAAACCGCATCAACATGCGTGGACCTTTCATCCAGTTTAAGGGATCCGGCAAGGTTAAAGGTCCCTGCATAGGGTCGTAATCCGGGGACGCTGTTCCCATAGCCGTCATCAAAGGTCATTTCTGCAGAACCAAAATCATAGATCGGATTCCCGTCCGAATCCAGCACAATGGATCCTGCTTCGGGCTGGTTCCATGTATTATAAACATAAACAGGGAAAATAGGACCAATAACCCGGGAAAAGAAAAAGGGGTTTGAGGAGGTGGAGTTATCTTCATTAAAATTATCTGTATTGTATGTAACTGCATTGGCAGAAAATCCCACCCTGAACCACTCCTTTACCTGTGATTCTGCGTTGACCCTTCCGCTGAAACGCTGCATGCCTGAATATTCCAGAAGTCCCTCTTCATCCAGGTACCCCAGCGAGATATAGTAATTGGAATTTTTGTCCCCGCCATTTACGTTCAGGTTATAATCCTGCTTGTTGGCAATCCTGAAAAGCACATCCTCCCATTCGTTAGGATAGAGGAGGTTGGCATCCGGATTTAATTTTCCGTCCGTTCCTATGAGCTGGGTGGGACTGACATCAAACGCATTATAATTACCCAGCTGGGCAACCGTGTTGGTGCTCTTCCCTTTGGCATCCACGCCGTATGAAGCCTCAGCGTTGGCTTCGGAGACGGACATGCCGGCACCATAAATAAGAGAGTTCCTGTACGCCTCCCAGGTTTTTTCGTAGTGTTGCTTCTGATCAAGCCTGGGATACTCATCAATGGCCCTGTCAGACCAGCCATGCCTTACCTTCACTTCCAGTTCCATTTTACCCGCCTTTCCCCTTGTGGTGGTGATCACTATTACTCCATTAGCTCCCCTGGCTCCGTAAAGTGCGGCTGCAGTGGCATCTTTCAGGACAGTAATGGTTTCAATGTCATCCGGATTAATTGAATTCAGGTTCCCACCATAGGGCACACCGTCCACCACATAGAGCGGTTCACTGGAAGCGTTGATCGATCCAATGCCACGGATCCGGATGGATGTATTGGAACCCGGCTGTCCCGAAGAGGTGGTAACCTGTACACCGGCCGTGGCACCTTCAAGCATTTTGGATACCGAGGTGGCCTGGATATTTTCGATCTTATCCGTACTGATATTTTCAGCTGATCCTGTAAATGAGGCCTTTTTGGCAGTTCCATAAGCCACAACCATGACCTCATCCAGTCCCACGGCATCTGTCTCGAGATTCAGATCAATTTCAGTTCTTCCGTCAATCTGAACCTCGGTCGTTCTCATACCCACAAAACTGAAAACGAGTTTTGAAGCGGATTTAGGTACGGTAATCGAGTAGTTACCTTCAAAATCTGTTACCGATCCGATGGTCGTTCCATCAACAACAACGGAGACACCCGGAAGCGGCTGACCATCATCAGCACCTTTTACAACTCCTGTGATCAGCACCCCCTGTGCCTGCAGGACCGCAAATGACGCAACAAAAAATGCCGTAAGGATCGTTAAACGTTTCATTGAATATAATATTTGATTAAATAAAATATCATTCTATCTGCTGGTAAAAATCCGTGTGGAAAGAGTGTCGCCGGAGCCTGAAACAGTAATAATAAACGCACCCTCCTTATCCCAGGGAATTTCATTATACCCGGGACCTATGGTAGTGATCTTTTCAATTTTTCCCGAGAAGTGGTAAATATTTACCAGAGCAGTGGCATTTGTGCTGTTCAGGATCACAATATTTCCTCCGGCCCCCTGGAATACCGAATAAACCTGGTTAGGCTGTTGAATTTCAAAGCCATCTTCAACAGGAACCCTTTTGCTACATCCTTCCTGATTTGAAACTGACACGGTATAAATTCCGGGAAGATAGGCAACATAGTCTGACCGTCGCGCATACCGGCTCTCGATTTCCGTATCATTCCTGTACCACTGGAAATCCGAATATACCTGCGCATTGCTGATAGAAAGAAGGTAATATCCTTTAAAATCACCTGTGTTTAACTGAAGCAGCGGATCATCAGGTGCCGGTGAGGTCAGAAACAGTTTACTGGATTTCCTGCTTCCACACTTATTGGAAACGTCCAAATAAAGAAAGCTTGATTTGCTGCCAACACGGATAATCACCGTGTCATTGTCAGAATCATCAATGATTGACCAGTCATCCTGCACCTCCCATGTATATTGGTGATCCGGAATAGTTACCACGAAAAATGATTGTTCTGATAATTCACATGGTCTGTTCTTGGTTGTAAGTATCTGCACTTCACCCGGAATATTCTGCACATTGACAGGAATAAAAACAGTATCTCCGTTGCCGCATGAGTTCTGTGCAATGACCCGGATATCCCCCGGTTCATATCCGGGTATATATTCAAGCCTGTGGTTCGAACTGCTGCCCAGCCAATTGGCAGGAAGCTTCCAGTCGTAAACGGACCCCTGTTCAAATGGAACCTCGGCAAATGTTTCAGTGCCCGCGCAGGGTATTGTGTCCGCGCTATAGGTTGCCAGCGATGGTGCAGACTCAAGGGGGGATATCAGCATTTCCGATTCCATTCCTATACCACAGCGGTTAACTGCGGTCACTTTCAACGCACCCTTACCCGAACCCGGGGTAAGCTGGATCCAGTCAGATATAACACTGTCAATCACCCACTCTCCGGGAGGATCCCATGTAAAGTCAGCTCCGAAAACACCTGTAGCCAGGTAACCTGACCGGTTATTTGCACATGGGAATGTATCTCCCTGTATCTGCGGCACCTCTTCAGGGACAGTGGTACAGTATAGTGCCCTGAATCCCCTTTTTTGTATCTGCCCGTCCGATCTGAAACTCACGAACAGGTTCCCGCTGCTGGAGTTGAACTCAACTGTATCTGTATTGAGGTCTCCCGATAACTGTCCTAAATAGGGTGCCGTGGAATCGGTTCCGTCAAAGATCGCCATCGCATCATGCAGGGATTCAGTATCGAAATAATCGAAATAGAGCTTTATGGATTTTCCGTTTTCCGGTGAAATAATCCAGCTTGCATCCATTTCCGGGATATATTCAGAAGCAGAGGTTAGCTGGAATTCACCATTATTATGGTTCAGTTCCTCTAATCCGGAAGCAAAATACTCGTCGGTAAGACCTGTTACAATAAGTGAAAAATTTTGCTTATCGTAGGCCAGGCTCCCTTTATGTGTTACTGTAAGTTCATAAAACCCCTTTTGCGGAGATTCAATGTAAACCTGCTCCACATTATCCAGCTGGTTGTCACCTGTTACTGCCACACTTGCCGGATTCAGCGGATCCAGGACATAAGGCCTGAAAATATGGCTGTCCGTCTCCCTCATCACTCTTAAATCCAGGTCATTGACCAGGATCCTGTCTACCGGGTCAAGACTGGCCGCAGGTACTGTACCCGGAGGATCAGTCCAGCAGATAGTAACCCTGATCGGTTTGGTGCCGTTTGAATAGAGCCACAACCTGAACTCTCCTCCTTCGGACAGGGAATCTTCAATTACCCGGTCAAAAGATTGATCAGAGATCAGCTCCACGGCAGCCAGCGTGTTCATCACTCCCCATCCGGTCATATAATCAGGTCCCGGATTGAGTGCATCATCGGCCGTATGCAATACCAGTCCCTTAAGAGCGGACGAGGTCAGATAAGAATTATAGAGTGAGAAATGCTGCTGTTGAATCAGAGCCAGGGATCCGGCTACGTTGGGGGACGACATGGATGTACCTGAACTGGTTGCGTAGTCAGTATCGCTGCCAGAGTAGGTAGAATACAATTCATCTCCATTGGCTACCAGATCGGGCTTGATCCTGCCGTCATCAGTAGGTCCAAACGCCGAGAATCCGTCCAGTTTCACGTTTTCCGGACCGGTAAAGCCAAGGGGAAGATCCTTGATGGCTCCAACGGAAATAATATTCTTAGCATTTGCCACCGGACTCATGCAATCAAATCCGTCACTGCCTCCGTCATCCTGCCTGATATCGGTGGA
Organism: uncultured Bacteroides sp.; assembly: GCA_964536755.1. Classification (GTDB taxonomy): domain Bacteria; phylum Bacteroidota; class Bacteroidia; order Bacteroidales. The sequence continues at coordinate 4,694 of CAZIAU010000181.1, forward strand.
CAGGGTCCAGTCCCCGTTTTGCCAAACATAATGTTCACTTCCCGGGGGAGGCCCGTCACCCCTGTCATTGCCGGCAGATTTCACAATCAGATAGTAGGGGTGTTTGTAGGATACCCTGTCATAATCACTCGCCTCCTTGTGATAGAATCCAAACAGGTAATCCTCTTCTTTACTTATACTCAATTCACCATACCATTCCCACCTTGACTCATCCAGATTATAATCCCACCCGTTAACGAATCCGTAGGAGTGATTGGATATCAGTAATCCATCTGCAGCCGCGGCATCCATCTCCTGGATATCTCTGTCCCAGTTATAAGCTTCGATGGTGACTTCCGGAGCCATACCGGCTGCTCTTTCATCCAGGCCCTTTGCTCCAATAGTACCACAAACATGTGTAGGATGCCCCTCCACCTCTGACTGCTCATTCATAATCCTCGCCCTGTCCTCAAATTCCACGTGGGTACTTCTCAGGACGCCCGCATCCCATACCCCTACCACTATACCTTTTCCTGTAAGGCTATAACCATACCCCGCCCCGGGCCATAGCTTGTCAGTAGATACGGTTTTTGCTGCATTCCTGTTCAGGGTGGTATAATATTCGAGATTTCCGAATTCATTTATCAATCTCACCTCCCGTATTCTCTTATCAGCCATTATAATTCTGACGGGAATTCCTTTGCTTTCTGCCAGCTGTGTGGCCTCTGTTTTTTGTTGATCCGGGGGGATCGACCGGACAACCGACCGGCGTTGTTCTGTTGATTCCGCGCTGATCATTCTTTCCTGGGACCAGGAAACTGCCACGATTCCTAATAATACAGAAGTAAAGATCAGTCGCTTCATCAGGGCGAATTTAGAATAATATATTAAACCATAAACGCACAAACCGCCCAAATGTTATAGACCGATCTTGCTGTTAACCAGTTTCAGTATCCGGATTTTTTCCGATTCAGATTTTTCAATGAGCTCTGATCCCTCATTCAGTATTGTCCGAACCTCCCCGGACTCCCGCAAATCTGCCGAATTTATTTTCACGTTGAGCCATGCACCCTCGATACATGCATGCAGTGCGAGAGCTCCCACACCGACATCGGACACACTGTTCGGATTGCCTTTTCCGGCCAGGGCCAGGATAAATTCATATCCCTCTGTGGCACATTTCATAACTTCCAGAGGAACCCTGATGGCATTCAGGGTAGCTTCCTCGATCGACTTTTTCCTTGCATCCTTTTCCTCATCTGTAGCTTTAGGCAGAGCAAATGCAGCCATGATCGCATTAAATGCATGAGTATCCTCATCAACCAGGCTCAAAAGTCTCTCCTGAATGGCTTTCCCCTTCTCGGCCAGGTCCGAGAATTCTCTCCAGCGGTCATCCCATCCCCTTTTATGGGCGGAAAGATTGGCCACCATTGTACCCAGTGCCGCTCCCAGAGATCCGAGGAATGCACTGACGGAACCACCTCCCGGGGCAGGAGATTCTGAAGCAGTTTCCTCCATGAAATCCTGCAGGGTCATATTTATCAGACGTCTCTCATCGCTTCCGGTAAGCTGATATTCAATTATTTTCTCCCCGGGGTTAAATGGTCCAAGCTCATCCAGACCCATGGACCTGACCGCAATTTTGATCAGCTCTCT
>CAZIAU010000182.1:0-6310 GCA_964536755.1 uncultured Bacteroides sp.
CAAAGTCTGCAAAAAGAAACCCCTGAACACCCTGCTCCTTACTTCCTTGATGCTCTGATACTTTACTGGGAGAATTTTCCTCTCACTCCTGACAATCATGAAGCAGAGAGGTTTGAAGAGCTGATGACGAAGTCAGTAAGAATGGCTGAAAAGTTTCTCTCTTCAGATAAGACTCATCTGGAGGGTGTTTTTTTCGATCTGTTTGGAAGGGCATTTAAAGCCATGTATTATGCAGATAACGGAAAGCCGGCAAAGATAATACCCGATTTGAGAACCATGTACAGGCACACAAAAGAAGGATTTGATTTAAAGGATCAATTCAACGAATTTTACTTCTCCACCGGTCTATATAATTACTATATTGAAGCATATCCGGAAGCTCATCCGGTTTATAAGCCTATCCTTTCATTTATGGAAAGAGGGGATAAAAAACTGGGGTTGATCCAGTTGAACTATGCCATCAATAATACCGTGTTCCTGAAGGTGGAATCTATGCTGTTTATGTCAATAATACAGCTGAAATATGAAAAAGACCTGAATACGGCACTACTCTATGCAGAACGGCTGCACCGGGAGTATCCTCAAAATATATTTTATCATGGCCACCTGATGATCATTCTCCTTCACCAGCACCAATATGAGCGTGTCAGGAATGAAATTGAATTACTGAGTCATTATAATGACCGGTATACATCTTTGATCAGCTCTCTTGCAAAAGCTTTTCTGGCTGAAAAAGAGACGGGGGACTACAGCCTGGCCGAAAAATATTACCTGGAAACTGTCAGGATTGCCGATTCATTCGGGCCATTCGCAGATATTTATAAAGCTATAGGATATATGGGGCTTTCCCGGTTGAATAAAGAGAGGGGACAATATGGTGATGCCAGAAGTTTTGAACGTAAAGCTTCAAATCTGACTGTATACAGCTTTATCCTTGACGAGTAGATGGATCACCCCATGTTATGAGCCAGACTCCCTTTGTACTTATAATCAATGAAGTTTTAGTCGCTTCAATCATCTTTAGGGCCTGGTATGCAAAAACAATTACAATAAGTGTGTCCAACAGTGACCCAAGGGACATATCCCTCCAGATAGTTGCGGGTATCTCCTGAAACTGACCCGCAGAAAGAAATAGTATTAACATTGCCAGAGAGAGTACAAAAGAACGGATCAACGACATAAAGCCGGGTATCAGTAACTCGTTATATTTCCTGCCGGTAATCGTAGCTACTGAAAAAAGCAATGCAGCCACTATTACATAAACAGCTCCGGGATCCTTGAACCCGGCCAATCCTCCATGGGGGTAATTAATTACGAATATTCCGATGAACAAGGAACCAGGTTAAATTCCAGATTACCCCCATGGAAAACCAGAATAATCCAAACTGGTTCATGGAAAGATAGTTCAATACAGACTTACTGAATACAAATGATGCGGCCAGTGCCAGCGATGCACCCAAAGCAAATAGATATCCAGTTGATTGGTGCCTTTTCATTTCTTATATTCAACCATTATAAATCCTGCTAAAAATAGCCAAAACAGGGGACATCCATGAAATTTCGAAGCCCTTTAAAAAAACCGGATGTGGAAACACTGAGAGATGATCACGGATATGATCTTATCCTGGAGCTTGATTTCAATGACATGATTCCATTTGTGCTGAAGAGTATTAAGAGAAAAAGCGCTCTGTCCATCATCTATGCAGGTATCAATCTTGCATTGCTCTTGTTTATTGCCTTCTACCTGATTAACGGGATAAAATCTGTCAGTTTGGCATGGGGACCGGTCCTGAGACAGATTCTAACCGGCATTTTTGCAGGAACCATACTGATTATACCCATACATGAGCTTCTGCATGGACTGGTTTATCGTATACTGGGGGCAAAAAAAATCAGGTTCGGTACCGACCTGCAACAGTTCTTATTTTTTGTTACCGCTGACAGGTTCCCGGTTTCAGGAAGAGAAATTATTTATCTGGCCCTTACCCCATTTACGGCAATAAATATCATCACCATTTTTATTATTGTAACCTGGTTCCCTCATCTGATGCTCTTTTCATTATTCTTGCTCCTCAGCCATAATATGATGTGTATTGGTGACTTCGCAATGGTCAACTATGTGATGCAGGGAAATAAGAGGATTTACAATTATGATGTTGTCGACGAAAGGAAGAGCTATTTCTACAGAGTACTATTCTGATAACTTTTCAAGCAAATATCTGGCTTTTTTAGCCTTTTTTGCACTGATGGTAAAACCTGAATCGATCTCAAAGGCTTTCATATAACTTTCGTAAGCCTTTTCGTACTGCTCTGTGTTCATGTAGTAGTCACCTTTTGAATCATAGGGATTGGCAATGTCAGGAGCCAGATCTATGTATTTATTTAAAGCATCCTCTGCTTTATTCAGTTCATTAGATTCCATATATGCATAACCCAGATAATTATATGCAAAAGCATAATCTGGTTGAGCCTCAATTGCCCGATACAAAGTTTCCTTTGCTCCTTCCATATCTTTAAGATACTGGAATTGAAGAAAATAAAGAATCTTATACAGATGTGGATCTGAAGGAAACAAATCTATGGCCTTATTCAGATGTTCAACTACTTTCTCATTCTGGCCATCGAGCAGGTATTTGAATGCCATTTTTATCTGTTTCTCGGCATCACTGAGAGGGCCTTTGGTATGCAGTGCCTTATCTGCAATTTGCTTGGGACTTTTTCCTGAAATGAAATACATCCAGAAGTAGGCCATAAAGAAATCCGGATCCTCCTCAACCGATTCCTCAAGATTTTTCATGGCCAGGTGCCATTGCAGCTGATCGAAAGCTATATTGGCAGTTTCATACAACTCTCTGGCCAATTCTGAATCGGTGGAGACGGGCATCATCTGATCCGGTTCCCCGGTCGTGCAGGACAAGACTGAAATAATGGTAAACACCACCATTGGGGTTAATACCTTTAACCTCATCATTAAATAAATTTTCAATCTTACGTCCGGCTTAAAAATAGTATTTTTTATCGCCATTGGCAAATCCGTGCAATAAAGAACACGAAGGAAAAGCAGAAAATATGCTATGCTATTTAAAAAGATCCTTATCCCTGATCAGCATCAGTATAGCAGAGTGAGGAATAATCACATATTTTTCATTGTTGAACTCAATCTCGTAACCACTTTTTTGCAGATAGACAGCCAGATCCCCCTCCTTTGGCTGCAGTGGCACATACTTCACCTCATCGCCGCGCTCCTTCCATGGCTCATCCATATCCTGTATGGCCGGTATGGGATAACCGGGCCCTACTTTTAACACATACCCGCTGTGTATCTTTTCCTTCTCCTGCACTCCCGGAGGAAGGTATAATCCTGATTTGGTTCTCTCCTGCTGGTTCTTAGGCTTTATCAACACCCTGTCGCCCACAACAATAAATTTGCTAATGTCCTTCTCGTCTATTTGCAGTCCCATCAAATTAATTGATTAAATATTAAAAATCCAGGTTATCCTTAAGTACCTGCATACCGCTCCTGCTTACAGGTACCTTATTCCCATCCTTCAGAATCAGGATAAAGTTTGTTTTCTCATAAGGTTCGATACGTTCGATAGATGAAATATTTACAATGTAAGAACGGTGTACCCTGACAAACTGCAATGGATCCAGATGATTCTCAAAGTATTTCATGGTTTGCTGCTTCAGGTACCTGCCCTCTCTGGTATAGATCATCACATAGTCATCCTGTGCCTCCAGGTAATTGATGTCATCAGTGGAAATCACGTGTATTTTACCTGATTTCTTGATCACGACCCTGTGCAGCTTTTCATCGTTTCCGGCAAGGTGTATTCTGATCCTTTCGATTCCGGTTCTTTCGGATTGGGCACCGGTCCCTGATTTAAGCCGGGATCTGAGTTTTGCTACAGCTTCCCCAAACCGTTCAAGCGAAAAGGGTTTAAGGAGATAATCAACGGCATTCTGTTCAAAGGCATCAATTGCATACTGATCATAGGCTGTTGTAAAAATGACCTCAGGGTGATATTCAAGTACCTCCAGCATCTCGAAACCGGTGAGTTTAGGCATCTGAACATCCAGGAAGATTGCTTCGGGTTTTAATTCGTTGATGGCCTTCAGACCATCAAATCCGTTATCATATTCTCCTATCATTTCAAGGTCGGAGTAGTTTTCTATATAAGCCCTGATCAGATCCCTTGCAGGTTTTTCGTCTTCTACGACAATTATTCGAATAGTACTCATCGCTGAACAAATATACGTGGAAATAATATGATGACATTAAACTTTCCCTGTTCTCTATTCCATTGAATCGACCCCTTATTTTCATACAGCAATTCAATTCGCTGCCTAACATTCTGCAGCCCCACACCGGTTCCCTTCCTGGAAGGGATCCCGGGATCATAGTCATTGGATAACACGGTTGTCATTAAACCGTTGTCCGTTTTACATTCAAATCTAATAGTAACCGGAGTAACGCTCTCATAAACACTGTGTCTGATTGCATTTTCAAATAATGGTTGAAAGATCATGGTAGGAACGGGGAACTCTTCACACCCTGTACCAATCTCGAATTCAAACTGAAGCTTATCACCAAACCTGATCTTTTCAATGGCCAGGTAATCCTTCATCCTGCCAACCTCCTCTTTCAGGGGTACATACTCATTTTCCCTGTGTTTCAGTGAATACCTTAAAAAATCCGACAACCGGATAATCATATCCCTGGCCTCTTCAGGACTTGACATTGTCAGGGAAGAGATCGAATTCAGAGAGTTGAAGAGGAAGTGTGGATTGATCTGGGATTTCAACATGCTCAGTTCTGCTTCCCTCACAAGGTTTTTTAAACGTTCTTCCTGCTGGGTCCTCTCCTGCAGTTTCTGACTATAAGACGCCAGATAATAGATTAAAACCAGTACAAGGTAAATAATTCCTCCTGCAAGGGAACGCCAAACTATTGAACCGGTCAGAAATGCTGTGTATCCTTCATTGCTGCGAAATACTTCACCCAGCAAACCAACTGTCAACAACAACCACGTAAGCAGTACAAGTACACCGGCCACAACATGTGCCAGGACTGAGTAGAATGGAAAGTTCCTTTGAAACGGTATATAATGGGTCGGATACCATGCAAGAAGTCCCAGGAATCCAAACAACAGGCTGGATGTCAGGGATTCAGTTAAATCAATGGCAACAGGAAATTTCATAAAATACCATAGCATTAATCCGTGCAGCACAGCCACAATGATCCATACCATAGCATATATCAATACCGAACGCCGGTTCCCTGTTATCGGATGACTCATGGATTAGAGGTAGTTGACTATTTCACCTCCCCCAAATATATTGACCCCGGTAAGTACAAGTATCCTCTCCGTGTCCCTGGCTACCATCGATTTAACACGTTTGTCTGAGAATCCACCAAATATCGAAGTTATTTCCACCCTGACGTCCCATCCTTCCGGTATAATTAATTTTGAACCTCCGAATATCATGACCAGTTCGAGGTAATTTTTACCTTTTGCCAGCTGCGCATTTGTAAAATCATATTTAGATCCGCCAAAGATGTGTGTGATCTTACCTCCCTGGAAATTCTGGGAATTGATCATCTTATCGCCACCACCAAAGACTGTCACATCATCCAGGTAATCCTCGCTTGAAGATCTTCTTCTATGTCCTCCGAAATAGCTCCCCCCATGTCCGTGCCCCCGGCCACCAAAGATTATCAGCAAGCCTACGAGTATCAGGATAGATGGCCAGAACAATGACCTCCAATAATGCGGAAGTTCAAAGAACCGGGGCAGCAGGAAGAAGGATCCAATGGCAATCAATATCAGCCCTGTCCCTTTGCTGTCCTTATTCGAAACGAAAATAACACCCAGAAAAATCAGCAGTGCCTGCCAGGTGAAAATATAATCCCTCATATGCAGATCCGGGAAGATGTTTGCGATATCAGCTATCAGCAATAATCCAAGGAACATTAAAATGATCCCAAGTAACAGGTGGGCTCTTCCCGATTTTCTAAAATTTTGTGGTTGCCTTTCCATAATATTATCAGGTTATTTTTAATCAAAAGTAAACCTGGTTAAATAATTATGGAAAAGGAAATCGGCAAGCGGCAGGTTTTTACCGGTAAACTAAATATAATCAATACCTGGTCAGCCAGCGATGCCGACGGGTATAATCACCTATTTTTGCTATAAATGTAAATTCGTGGGACCCGAAGCTGTGTTTCATAATGCTGTTAAGCCCTATATCAAAGGCATACCCAAAAAGATTTCCATGAGAAACATGTATCTGATTTAAAAATTTCACA
>CAZIAU010000183.1:0-6265 GCA_964536755.1 uncultured Bacteroides sp.
TGTATCCAGATAATGATACCCACTACCACCAGGGCCATGGGTGGAAGTATCATCATCCCGTTGTTCATGTAACCTGCATCATAAAAGGCCTGAGGGATTACCTTGTACCCCAGGAGAGTGCCCGATCCCAGCAATTCCCTGAAAAAAGCCACGATAATCAATATCACTCCGTAACCTGCTGCATTCCCCAATCCATCCAGGAAGGAGGGCCATGGCCTGTTGCCCAGGGCAAAAGCTTCCAGTCGTCCCATAATAATGCAGTTGGTGATAATCAGTCCCACAAAGACAGAAAGCTGTTTGCTCACATCGTAAGCGTAGGCTTTCAGCACCTGGTCAACCAGGATCACCATGGTGGCAATAACCACCAGCTGAACGATGATACGGATCCTGGGTGGCACCATTTTTCTCAACAGGGAGATCACCACGTTTGAAACGGCCAGGACCACCATAACTGAAATTGCCATCACAATGGAGGGTTTCAGTTTAACGGTTACTGCCAGTGCCGAACAAATCCCCAGTACCTGCACGGTAATGGGATTGCTCGAACCCAGAGGCTCCTTTAAAAGTTTGAGGTTCTTTGCGGAAAATAACGGTTCCTTTTCGCTACTCATATCAGTAATCTTTTTCTTTTGCTTTTAAAATCTTTTATTCTGTCGGACTTAAGTTCTGGTCGGTTGCACTTAAGCTCTGTTCTGCAGCCCTCAGGTCACGGAAGTGAGACACATATCCTTCAAGGCAATCCTGCAACATGGCCTGCAGTCCCTTTGAGGTGATAGTCCCTCCGGAAATAGCATCCACCCCGTGAGGATCGGAAGGATCAGCCCCCCCTTTGACCACCTCTATGGAGACAAAATCACCCTGTTCATTAAAGATGGTCTTACCTGCAAACGGCTTCTGGAACCATTCCTGATTGATCTCGGCGCCCAGTCCGGGGGTTTCTCCCTGATGATCAAACACGGCCCCATAAATGGTATTCAAATCAGCATCGAATGACACATAACCCCAGATGGGGCCCCACAATCCCTTGCCCCTTACCGGTACCACATACTTCTTCGCTCCCTCTCCTTTCTGATAGACAAAGACCGGGTAGTCCCTCTCTTCAGGGGGTTTGCGGACCTCCTCCTCCATGGCGAGCATTACTTCAAAAGCATCCTTATCTACCATATCGCCATTAAAATCAACTACATATGAATCAGTAATGTATTTGCCAAACTCCTCGTTGATGTAGGTGTTCTTGTCACTTACCTCTCCTGCCTGACCGGCTTCACCCACACTCCGGAGTACATCCTGCTTCTTCTCAATTTCAATATTCATCTGCTGGATTGGTTTCAGTTGCGTGGAAACAAAGGAAAGCAGCACAGCCACTATGGTCACCATGATCAGTGAAAAGACAAATATGTATGTATTGCTAAAACTTTTCATCTTGTCGCTATGATATTAGTTTGCAGTTACTTTAGCTCTTTTCAATCTCCTGCGGATATTTGCTTCGACCACGTAATGGTCGATGAGCGGTGCAAAGACATTCATCAGGAGGATGGCCAGCATGACCCCTTCCGGGTATGCAGGATTAAGCACCCTTATCAGAATGGCCAGCAGGCCGATCAGGAATCCGTAGATCCACTTGCCCCTTTCGGTCTGAGCACCCGAGACAGGATCGGTGGCCATAAAAACGGCCCCGAACGCAAATCCACCCAGCAGCAGGTGTTCCCAGAAGGGAAGTGCCATGAACTCATTAACTGCAAATGCATTCAGCAGGAGCCCCATGACCGCACCACCGGCAAAGACAGATACTATGATCTTCCAGCTTCCAACCCCTGTAAGGATCAGTATCAATGCCCCGATCAGTATGGCCAGCGTGGATGTTTCACCGACGGAACCTGGTATGGTTCCCAGGAACATATCCCATGAACTGTATGTTTCTCCAAGCCCGTTGACAAACGTGGATGTATGCTGGGCAGCCTGACCCAGGATGGTGGAACCGGAATAACCGTCAACAACTCCTGTTCCATCGGCCAGTCCTGCGATCCAAACCTTATCGCCTGACATATGGCTCGGGTAGGCAAAGAAGAGAAAGGCCCTGGCCACGAGTGCCGGGTTCAGAATATTCATTCCCGTTCCCCCGAACACCTCTTTCCCGATCACTACGGCGAATACCGTAGCTACGGCTACCATCCAAAGCGGAACATCGACAGGCATCACCAGTGGGATCAGCATTCCGGTAACGAAATAACCCTCGGCTACCTCTTCTTTGCGCCACTGTGCGAAAAAAATCTCTATCCCCAGTCCCACCACGTAGGAGACGATGTAGAGGGGCAATATCTTCAGGAACCCGAACCAGACCATCTGCCAGAAACCGGCTTCTTCCCCGATGGCCTGAAAATGATGGAACCCTGTATTCCAGATCCCGAACAGCAACGCAGGCACCATGGCTAACATTACAATGATCAGGCTCCGCTTCATATCGTTGGCATCCCTGATATGAACCTTTCCCGTAGTGACCCGGTTGGGCACGAAAAGGAAGGTTTCGATGGCTTCAAATCCTGCAAGGAAGATATGAAGCTTCCCCCCCTTCTCGAACGGGGGCTTGATCTTATCTACGAATCGTCGTAAAGCACTCATATTTATTAATTGGTATATGTATTAATCTTCCATTTCTTTCTTCATGGACTTGAGTCCCTGCCTCAGAATACTGGTAACAGGCGTCTTGGAGGTGCAGACAAATTCGCACAGGGCCAGGTCCTCTTCATCCAGTTCATAAATACCCAGCTGTTCCATTTTATCGATATCGTTTACCAGTATGGCCTTGAGCAACTGCATGGGATATATGTCCATGGGTAAAACCTTCTCATATTCCCCGGTCATAACGAAGGCCCTTTTCCCTCCATGATAGTTGGTATCCATGTCGAACTTCCTGTTTGGCATCAACCATGTGGATGCAAATGAACGGGATACCGAGAGTTTCCTGAATCCGGGCATCATCCACCCGAACAACTCATAATAGTTCCCCTCCGGGATCACCGTCATCTGAGCATCGGAAAATCCTAAAAACCCGGTTTCCGGATCAATCTGCCTTCCGTTCAGGACATTTCCACTGATTACCCGGTTATCTCCCTCCTTCAGCTTATTCTCCAGCAGCGGGGCCACAGCAGTTCCACGAATGGTCTTCATGTAAACTGGTTTCTCCACCCGGGCCCCTGTGAGTGCCACCACCAATGAAGGATCATACTTGCCGGTCTTGAACAGCCTGCCTATAGTCACCACATCCTGGGGTTTCACGGTCCAGACCACATCTCCTTTATTAATGGGATCCAGGTTGTAGATCTGGATCCCCACGTTCCCGGCCGGATGTGGACCTTTGAACCGGTTTATTTCAACCCCCTCAATGGTACTGAGCGTACGCACGGAAGGATAACGGCCATCAAGGTTCAGGTAAATTTTTCCCTCGGTCAGTTTTCTCAAAACGTTCACACCCCACTGGAAATCCTCCTCCATATCCTTAAGGAGAAAATCGTAATCGGGTGCCAGCGGGGAGGTGTCAAAGGCAGAAATAAAGATCGACTTTGGCTTCTCATCGGTCCGGGCAATCACAGAATAGGGACGCTTTGTGATCATTGGCCAGAGCCCGCTTTCCAATAAATTTTCCACGACCTGCTCCCTGCTCAGGTCTGCAGGATCACCCTGAAGGAACGATTCGTGGATGTCCTTTCCATCATCCTCAACCACCACCTCAATAATCCTCCTCCGTTCACCCCGGTTTATTGACAGCAGGATCCCGCTCACCGGCGAGGTGAACTTTATCTCGGGATTGTACTTGTCATAAAAGATCGGGGTTCCGATCTTTACGGTATCACAGAGTTTCGGGATAATTTTGGGAGTGAGTCCGTGCCAGTCAACAGGTTTAACCGCGTAGGTTTTGGCCCTTGGAGCCTTCACGTAAATTTTTTCAGCCTGTCCATTCATCTTTATGTCCAGGCCCTTTTTGATCTTGATTACCTCTGCCATTGTGAACTTTGTAACAGTAAAATAAAGGTGTAAAAATAGCTATTTTTGTGAACCTTCAAACTCTGAATCCGATTATATTCCAAAATCCGGGTTTGTAATTGTATTTTATCGGAGACCATGTTTTAATATTAAAACAAACATGTTTTTTAACATATGGGTATGATTCTTGTTACTCCTATATTGTCATAACAATATGACCGGTAATCGACATAATAATGCGACCTGTGAATTTATGCAAAAACACTCTTTTATTATAGCATCCGTAATCCTGATGCAGGTCAGTTTTTCACCTGTCCGGGGTCAGCTTTCATATGAGGATCCCGATGGGAAACTGCGCGAAATGGTGATTGATCCGAATGTGAAGACTATCCAGGTATACAGGGAAGGCTGGCCTCTCAGTTATCCTGTAATGAAATTGAACGAGGATGTTCCCCTGGTTGTGGAATTTGATGACCTTTCCCAGAACCCCTCCGGCTTCCTTTACAAGGTGGTACTCTGCAACGCGGACTGGACACAATCCGACCTGATGGAGAACGAATACATGGAGGGTTTTTCCGAGAACCAGGTCCCGGGCGGCACCCCCTCATTCAATACCTATTATACTTACCAGCACCACCAGATGAAGATTCCCAACGAGGATATCAGGCTCCTTGTATCGGGCAATTACCTGCTGGTTGTCTACCCTGAAAGGGACCCTGAAGATGTCTCTTTTACCAGGAGATTCATGGTTACCGAGGGCCGTGTGGATATCAGTGCAAAAGCATCCATCCCTGTACTGATACAGTATCAGGGGTGCTGCCAGGAGGTGGACTTTACAGTCAATCATTCCGGGGTGATCATGGATGATCCCTTCAGTGAGACCAGTGCCGCCATATATCAGAACGGGCTCTGGGACCTGGGCATAACCGATCTTAAACCATACATGATTAACCAGGGTGAACTCATATACGACTACCAGGAGGAAAATATATTCCCGGGGGGAAATGAATTCAGGTTTTTCGACACTAAAAACACCCGAACACCCACTTATTACGTTCAGAATATTGAATACGTAGATCCCTATTTCCACTTCGAGTTGAAACCAGACAAGCCCAATCCGCCCCACCTCTATTTTTCAAAGGAGGACATCAACGGAAGGTACCATATAGAATCTGAAGGCGGGCGCGATCCGGGGGTGGATGCCGATTATGTTTTTGTCCATTTCAGGCTCGATATGCCTGTGCCGCTGAACGGGTCGGTCTTCATTGCAGGGGCCCTCACCGACTGGCAGTTCAGCGACCTGAACAGAATGGAATACGTGGACGAGGAGATGGCCTACAGGAAAACACTGCTTCTGAAACAGGGAGTTTACAACTACCGTTACCTCTTCCTGCCGGCACAATCGGAACAATTCGAAGTGGACGCGATAGAGGGAAGCCACTTTGAAACAGAAAACGAATACCTGATCCTGTTTTACCACCGCCCGCCCGGAACCCGGTACGACCGGTTGCTCGGGCACCAGGTGGTGCATAGTGGGCAGTAAAACAGTGCAGATGGAGCAGTGCAGAGGGAGCATTGCTTAGTGGAATTCATCGAGGTCGGGAATGGATTCGAACCACTGTTTCTGGCTTTGCCCACCAGCGCCTAGCCACTCGGCCACCCGACCGGATCAATCAAAATTATAGGGCAAATATAAAATATTTTATCGCTGAAATTATTGAACTTTTTCAACAAAGAATTAATCCTTCTGTAATTTTCTGGGGCACCAAGTTGTGCGGAGTGGTGGGAATTGAAATAAGTATTATGAAAATTTAATAATGTGGGTGAAGATTATAGAAATACCAGCTCTTTTGCCTTTACAATCCTATCTCATCGGCAATCCCCCGCATGGCATCCACCGAGATCTGGATGAACTCATCGAGCGGGATGCCGATCTTTTCGCACTCCAGGATATGTTCACGGTTCACACTGGCAGCAAACGCTTTCTCTTTCATTCGCTTCCGGACCGATTTATACTTGACGCTTTCGATCTTCTTATCCGGGTAGACCAGGGTGGTGGCATATATCAGGCCGGTAATGGTTTCACCGGCAGCAAGGGCGTGCTGCATTCTGGTTGACCTTGGGATTCCGGTAGCCTCATCATTGTGCATCCGGATAGCATCAGATTCTTAACGATGTGGCGAAGGCCTTCGCAAAAGGCTACGGTACAGCCTCTGTACATCTGGCACAAAAATCCGCAGGTACACTCATATGTATGATGAAGCGGCAGAATTGAAAGGAATAC